>NZ_JVPL01000154.1:0-48128 GCF_001054655.1 Bacillus sp. 220_BSPC | reverse complement strand
TAGAGAAAGAAAACAATGAATTAATCGGGAAAAACAATCAGTTAAAGTCTAATCAAGAAAAGGAACGAATACAGTTTCAGGAATCGTTAGAACAAATAAATGATGCAAAAAACGAGCTGAAATCAACAACACTGGAATTGGAACAAGAATTAAAAGATGAGAAAAGGGTGTCCCAAGCATTATTTATACAAATAGATCTTTTAACAGAAAATGAAAAAAAAATGAAAGCACGCCATCAACAGGATCAACACTTTAAAGAGGAAACCATAAAAAACTTAAATAGCAAAATTAATTCACTAAAGGGGGGAAATGAAGCCTTAAGAGAAAAGATAAAACGTGAGAGGGCTACACATTTTCAACCTTCAATTGAGCATACCACTGACAGTTTACAGTCAAGTGATAAAGTGGGAGGTTTTGATGCTTTTGTGCAATTAGAACAGCAAATCCATGGAATGCTGAAACAATCTTTTGAATACGAAGAAAAATTGGATTCCAGGATTCTTATAATAAATGAACTAGAGAATAAGTTACAAGAATTAACAAAAGAAATTGATGAAATACAATCAAATTTAGCGGTACAAGAAACACCTTCCGAAAACCCAGTAAAAGAAAGTTAGCATGTTTGAAAGTAAACAACTAAAAAGAAATATAAACGAAAAAATGGCGATATTAATATCGGCATTTTTTTTGTTTTATCCATTCACTGCGTTATTTAGATATAAAAGTACTACTAACAAATAGGAGAGTGAGAAATATGCTACATTCCAAACAATTAGAACTTTCCTTTTTAGATCCATCTACAATATGGCTTATATATAATTTTTAACAAATTAACCCCGAGGATCCATGCCTGATCTAGTATACAATCGAAAAACCATAAACATAGATTAGAAGTCCAATTTAAGCCAGGGAAAGGGATGTACGAAGAACAACCATTTTTTTCTGAAAAAACACAGGTAGATAAAGATCCAATTGAGAAAACGAAAGAACAGCTCCGACGGAATTAAAGATGTGATTGAAAATGAGGAGGATGATGCCCCTGCTGGTCATTTAAGATACGCAAAGCCTCGGCAAGGGTAAGGACGCAAAAGTAAGACATCACGTGCGATACGAAGCATTGTCAGTGATGGGTACTGTAAGCCGGGTGTTAAATCAAAGTCATACTCTACCGGAATCATTTCTGAAACCAACAAAAGGCAATTGGTTATCATATAACAAACTCGAAGCCAAATGGAATCGAAGAATGCAGAAATGAAACAGGATCATGGGATGAAAAGCAAAAAAATCGGGGTAGGAAGAAAAGGCAATACTAACAGCCATTGTAGTAAATGCGAAATGAATGGTTGGTAATAACGGTACAACAAGCCAAATGAAGTGCTGATAATACTGTTGTTTTGAATATTTCAACAAATTAACAGGAAAAAGGAGCATGATTTTTTATAAAATCATGCTCCTTTTTCAGTGCCTTCAAACTAATAGAACTTATTTTATGGTAAGGCTCTGTTCATAAGACTATTGATTTATGACGCAATTAACAAAGACGTTGAAATGAATATGAAAACAGCTTTCTTCAATGGAGAACCTTTTTGCACAGCAAAAAAGTGTCTGAAACCTCGGTTTGAAACGATGAGTCCAAAATCTCACCAGAAAATGGTTCTATCTAACTATTGAAATCTCTCCATTTAAATATAAAAGTTATCCCTCTGTTAATCGAATGTATGATAAAAAACTACCGCCCTAAATGGGCGGCAGTCGACCTCATCTCATTCTTTTAAATGGAATTAATTATACTCTGTACCAGTGAAAGTACGAGGTGGAGTTAAAACAGCAGCTAATACTGGTGTGATAGTTAAGACGTAAGTGACACTATCAAAGCATCTTGTAAAGTTATCGTCGACATGTAAAACAGGGATTTCTGCGGAAACAAGAGGTATAGTAAGGCCAGGTATTTGATAAATTACAGTACCCGCTGTTGGTAATTCTGTATTATTATCAATTCTCCGAATTCTTACAACTCCACTAGTTGCAAGAGCAGCTAATACTGTTATTAGACCTTTTAATTCAATGGCACTGTCTTCTTGAACATTAATAAATGTAATTGCTGCAACAGGGGTTTCCGCAAGTGCTGCTAATAAATATCCGCAAGTCCAGCACCAAGAAATACATTAGGTCTTGCTACATCATACTGGAAGTCTACTACTGTTCTACCGTTATTCCCTCCATCACGGCACTTACATTTTTTTTGCTTGTGAATCTGACATTTTTCCTCTTTTTTATCTTTACGCATGCTACATTCACAGCTCCCATCGTGTTTTTTTTTCAAAATGACAGTTAGAGCAGATGATACGCTTTTTGGATGGGTTATTCCCAAATCCAGACCCATATTCATATGACATAATTTTATCTCCCTTTCATAATTTGAGTAGAGAAATTCTTTTCTCTCTAATCATATAGTAAGCAGGAGAGATTTTGACCAAGCATATACCCATAGGGAATAGCACATTTATTCATTTAAGTCGTGTGATGTAAAGAGATTTAGAAATAAATTCATTTCGTACGTGCTTTGAAAACGTTGAATTACGAAAATCAAGCTTCAAGTTGCACTGAAACTACATATGTGACGCCGGCTCGTTCGTTGCATGACGCTAGCCACTTTGGTACACTATGCAGAAGTGCATTTCAGCTAGGATTTACTATCGCATGTAGATAAGATGCTATCGTATTTACATAATTTGGTCTTTGTAAGCGATGGGGTGCTCCCGAACGAAATATGGTACAAAACTTTAACAATATAAATGTTTTTCTAGGAAGACCATCTGTCCCCTCATACAGCAGGAGTTGTATGGGGGCTTGTATTTTATTGAGAATTTTCTGTTTAGATGAAATAAGGAGGAAGCAATGAACAATTATAAATTGACCATTCAATATGATGGCGGGCGCTATAAAGGCTGGCAGCGACTTGGTAATAGTGATGATACGATTCAAGGGAAAATAGAAAATGTATTAACGGAAATGGCAGGGGAAAAAATCGAGATCATCGGATGCAGCAGAACGGATGCCGGTGTTCATGCCCTTGCTCAAATCGCCAATTTTAAGATCGGTGAAAATCTGACTGAAGTTGAAATCATGAATTATTTGAATAGATATTTACCAAGAGATATCAGCATTGTCGAGGTTACGCTAGTCCCTGAACGTTTTCATGCCCGTTATAATGCTAAGGATAAAACCTATTTGTATAAAATCTGGAACGAGCCATATACAAATCCTTTCATGCGAAAGTACAGTATGCATGTAGAGAAAAAGCTGGATATCACTAGAATGAAAAAAGGATGTCAATATTTTGTAGGTGAACATGACTTCACTGCTTTTTCAAATGCAAAATCCAAGAAAAAATCCATGGTACGTGAAATATATTCCATTGATATAGAAGAAAATGCCGGTTTCATCGAAATTACAGTACGAGGCGATGGATTTCTTTATAATATGGTTAGAAAGATTGTCGGGACGTTGATAGAAGTTGGATTGGGTGAAATAGATGCTGAAAATATACCAAGTATTATTGAGTCAAAAGAAAGACTCCAAACGGGCCGTATGGCGGAGGCAGCTGGGTTATACTTGGTAAAGGTTGATTTTTAGACCGGTTATTGATGCATGTGTTAATGCATGTAATGTGTACAGGCAGTAGAAAAAGGGAAGTAATAGGGAAGAATGGTAAAGCGGAAAGTACGAAAGAAGGAGAGATTTTCATGAGATTAGCAGGAAAGAAAATAATCAGTCTTGTGCACCATGATTTTGAAGATTTAGAACTCTGGTATCCGATTTTACGTTTAAAAGAAGAAGGGGCGATTGTTCATCTCGCCGGAGAAAAGGCGAATGAAACATACATTGGAAAATATGGTGTACCAGCCATATCTGATTATGAGTATGGCAGTATCAAAGCTGAAGAATATGATGCCATTCTTGTACCAGGCGGTTGGGCACCCGACAAAATTCGCCGGTTTCCTGAAGTGATATCACTTATCCAAAGCATGGAAGAAAATAAAAAACCCATTGGGCAAATTTGTCACGCTGGTTGGGTGTTGATATCCGCGAAAATTTTACAGGGGAAGAATGTAACGAGTACACCTGGCATTAAAGATGATATGGAAAACGCAGGGGCAACTTGGATGGATGAGCCCGTCGTCGTAGATGGAAACCTTGTGTCAAGCAGACGTCCGCCTGATCTGCCGGATTATTTAAGAGAATTGATAAACGTGATTGAAAAGGGTTAAATCCATAGTACGGTGAAAAAGTGGTTTTTCCTTCTGGAAAAACCACTTTTTCTATCCATACCCGAATTTATTTTTTAATGCTGATTATGAAATGCTAAAGATCATACCCTTGATTGATCCTTAATCAAATCAATATACAAATTACCTTTTGTCCCTACGACAGCATACGAGATATCAAAAACAGCAAGGTTTCTTTTTTTGAGCTCAGCCATCAGCCATTCGTCATTGTAGGTTTCTTTGGATAAGTTATCATATAAGATCTTCCCGTCATAGACCAGTTCAATCGGTACAGAACCTGCTGGGGGCAGTATTGGTAAATCCTGCTTGGCGGCATTTTGGTATTGTTCTTTTTTTAATACAGAGAGTGAACCATTTATCTCTAAAATGGCACATTCAACTTCATCTATGTTGAAAATATCTTTTCCCCGCAAAGCCTGTTTAAGAGAATCCAGAGAATACCCCATCCGTTCCATTGACTCTTCGAGAATTCTTCCTTTTTGAATTAAAGTAGCAGGTTCTCCAGCAATCCATTTCCCGAAACGCGGATTTCGAACCGCTAGAAGATTGAGCATGAAAACGACGGTACCCATAATAATGATTGCAATGATAAAATACAGGAATTTAATTTTAATATTGAATGCTAGATTTCCTGCAATTGTCCCCATCGTAATGGAAGCGATATAAAGGTGATAGGTCCTCTGGGCAATCGTCTGTTTACCGAGGAGTTGGACAAATATCCATAATAAAATAAAAGAGGTAAAGGTTCGAAAGATGATTTCAACAGATTCCGACATGGTGATTTCTCCCTTACAAAACTCCCGACAGTTCATTTGTGATAGTATGTTCTTGTATCTTGCCGTTTATTCTGTAAAGGAAAATGACAAGGTAACCGTCTTTGTTAAGGGAACCAGTATTACAATTGGTATATTTAATTTAACGGTTACGATAAACAACTTTCTTATAAAACAGGCATTCATATAAGTGTAATATCAGGAAGCAAGCCGCTCATTACTTGCTTCTTTTTTATTTGGTTTGATGAATCCATGGATATGATTACTTAGTATCGATTAAGAAATTTCTTCGAATAATAGTATCAAAATACATTTGCACGGGGGTATGTTTTGGAAATATTCAGGAAATTTTTTATTGACGATTTAAAAAGCATTTATAAAAATTTCTTTGTTTGTATCGTAATAGTCTTTCTCATGTTCATCCCTTCCATTTATGCTTGGTTTAATATTGTCGCATCATGGGACCCGTATGCAAACACGGAAGGAATTCTTGTCGGTGTTGCCAATAATGATAAAGGAGCGGAGTTAAATGGCGAAGACGTGAACATAGGAAAGGAAGTCCTAGAGGGATTAAAGGAGAATAAGGATCTGGGCTGGAGGTTCACTTCGGAAAAAGAGGCGATAGCAAAGGTGGAAAAGGGTGATTTTTATGCATCCATCATCATTCCGGAGAACTTTTCCGAACATATTGCGACGATCATGACCGATGACCCTAAGAAGGCGGAGATTGATTACTATGTTAATGAAAAAATCAATTCCATTGCTCCTAAAATTACGGCAGCGGGTGCGAACAGCATAGTGGACAATGTGAGCAAAACCTTTATCAAATCAGCCAGTGGGAGCATCCTTGCAATCTTTAATGAACTGGGAATCACCTTGCAAAACGAGTTGCCGACGATTCAAAAAATGAAGAATATGGTTTATTTATTAGAGGCTGAACTGCCTGAGCTTGAACAAAATATCAAAACCGTTCAAACACATGTCAAACAGGCTGAAGATATCATTAAGAGGGTCAATGATGGCCTGAATTCGATAGAAGGAATAACGTCACAGAAGGACAAATTGGTATCGGACGTTTCTAGTTATGTAGATTCAACAAGGCAGGCATTCGAAGGAATCAGTCCCCTTTTGAAAAAGGATATTGCGAACATCAGGAGCGATAATGAATCCGTTTTAGTGCTGGCGAACCGGTTATCGGGTCAGGATTTAACTGGCAATGATCAGCTAGTGGAACAAGGGATAGCGAGGATAAATAAAGAGCTGTACCTTTTGGACAGTATGTATAATTTATTGGTTAGAGTCAATCAGTTTAATGAGAATAACGTGCTTCAGCCAGAAATAAAGCTGGTTGATGAACTAAGGGATAATGCTTCGAACCAACTTCAAGCGCTGAATGACCGAGCCTTTGGCAATCTTATCGAACTTGGCAGGAACAATGATCAAGTCTTGGCAAGATTCCAGGAGAGCTATTCAAAGGAAACGGGGCCAAAATTCACTGAAATCTGGACTGAAACAGAAGCAATATTGAATAATGTCCAGCTTACGATGGAGGAGGGAACCAAGGTTCTTCCTGAGGTGAGGACGCTGTTGAATGAGACCAATCGAACATTGGAAACACGTACAGGGGATATCGATAAGTTACAGAATAAGTTTCCGGAAATCGAAATGAAAATAAAAGCTTTAGCTTCTAAAATGAGGGAAATTGATAAGTCTTATAATATGGAAGAAGTGATTGATTTCCTAAGGAATGATATTGAACAAGAAAGTGAATTTTTTTCAGAACCAGTGCTGCTCAATAAACACAGTCTCTTTCCGATTCCGAACTATGGATCCGCCATGTCTCCTTTCTTTACGGCACTTTCCCTTTGGGTCGGCGGTACAATATTGATTTCCATGCTTAGCGTTGGTGTTTCTCAAAAAGTCTACAGCCCGTATCAAATTTATATCGGGCGGTATCTTATATTTTTCATCATTGGGGTAATGCAGGCTCTTAGTGTTTCCATTGGGAATATCGTCCTTATCGGTGTTTATGTAGCTGATAAATTTGAGTACATCCTGTTTTCCGTTCTGATAAGTACGGTATTTACACTCATTGTCTACACCTTCGTTTCCGTTCTTGGAAATGTTGGAAAAGGGATAAGCGTCGTCTTGATGGTCCTTCAAATATCTAGTTCAGGAGGCACCTTCCCCATTCAAGTCACACCGCCCTTTTTTCAACATATTAACCCTTTCTTGCCATTCACCTATGCTGTGGGTTTACTTCGTGAATCTGTTGGGGGAATAACCTGGAGTGTAGCTGGCAAGGACATTTTTATCTTGATTCTCTTTTTGCTAATCACGTTCATCTTAGGTGTCATTTTGAAAAAGCCTCTGCATGCAAGGACACAAAAGATGAAGGATAAATTGTATGGAAGCAGGATTTTTTAAGGTAATCGAAAGAGTACTGGTGAACGCGGTTAACTTAAGTTCAAAATTATGGATATAATCAGCCTGAACCCTTAAAAGGGGCTCAGGTTTTTTTATTTGCTGAATGGTATCTATAGATATGTATTTTTATGTAGGTTTGGAATATTTATCAATACATGGACAGTTGAATAGAAAGATACCGATAAATTTAGAATTTTTGCATTTTTATAGTTGACAAAAACCATTGGATTAATCATTATTAAGAAATAATGTTTAGTAAATCGATGCGATATAAAAGTGGGGTGACTTTATGTATTTAACAATAGATGGCATTGAAAAAAGTTTTAAGAATGAAAAGAAAGAAAGCATAAAGGTGCTCGATAAGATAAACATAGAGGTCGAGAAAGGAAGCTTCGTTTCGATCGTCGGACCCTCAGGTTGTGGTAAATCCACGCTCCTTTATCTGATTGCCGGCCTTGATAAAGCAGATGCGGGTGAAATACGTGTAGCTGGGAAAAAAGTGGTGAAGCCAGGTCCGGAACGGGTTGTCGTGTTTCAGGAGGCGGGGTTATTTCCTTGGCTGACAGTACTTGAAAATGTTACATACGGATTGAAGTTAAAGAAAATGCCCAAAGAAGAGGCAAAAGCCAAGGCATTGGACATTTTAAAGATGGTTCACCTCAGCAGATATGTTGACTCCTATCCTCATCAACTCTCAGGAGGAATGAAACAGAGGGTAGCCATCGCAAGAGCGTTGGTGATGGAGCCGGATATCCTGTTGATGGATGAGCCATTCTCCGCACTTGATGAGCAAACGAGGATGGTTTTGCATAAAGAGCTGCTCGAAATCTGGAGAAAAACTAAAGTGACGATCTTTTTCGTTACCCATAATATTCGTGAGGCCGTTCAGCTTTCCGAAAAAATTATCGTCTTTGCTACCCGTCCCGGGAAAATCAAAGAGACGATTTCCGTCCCTTCCATGAAAGATGGAGTTATGCCGGATAGTGTAACTTTGCATACAGAACAAAGGGTTCTATCGATTTTGCAGGAGGAAATTGAAAAAGTGCTGAAGGAGGAAATGGGGAATGATTACAGCTTTAAGACGAATCATATTCATCGCGATGATAGCGGGGATATGGGAAGTCACATCTAGACTTTCCAGTCTTCCGGATTTCATGTTTCCGAGCCTGTCTCAGGTTTTGGAAACTCTCTTTAAGGGACTGATGAGCGGGCAAATAACCGAAGCCATCGGAAAAAGCCTTGGCCGTATACTGATCGGTTTTATGATTGCCATTATAGTAGGTCTGATATTAGGATATTTCATTTGGCGCTTTAAATTGGTTGAAGACACTTTAGGATTCGTCGTGACGGCATTGCAGTCCATCCCGAGTATCGTGTGGTTCCCTTTGGCGATCATTTGGTTTGGATTGAATGATTTTTCGATCCTCTTCATCGTCACCATCGGCGCAACTTGGACGATGACGGTTAATGCAACCAGTGGCTTCCGGAATGTACCCCAGTTGTATCAGCGGGTTGCCAAAACATATGGATCGACCGGGTTTCATTTTCTTCGTACCGTGATTTTACCAGCATCCGTCCCGCAAATAATATCCGGTCTCCGAATTGCATGGGCCTTTTCCTGGCGTGCATTGATGGCAGGTGAATTACTTGGCGGGGGAGGCGGTCTTGGCCAATTGCTGGAAATGGGCAGATCACTGGGACAAATGGATTTGGTCATCTCGGTGATGATCATCATCGCAATCATCGGAACAATCGTGGATAATGTCGTCTTCTCCCGTCTTGAACGTAATGTTCAACTGAAATGGGGAGTGAAGTAACGGTAGTTTAATAAAATACTAGTTAAAAAGGAGAGAAAAATATGCTAAAAAAATCATTCTTTGCCCTTATTCTGTCTGTTTTGTTAATCGGAATAGTAAGCGGATGCACTCAATCCAGCAGTAATGATGAAGAAGGGGAAGGGTCCGGGGGGGAATCCGTGAAAATTGGTTATTTTCCTAACCTAACCCACAGTGCAACGATCATTGCACTTGAAAAAGGCTTTTTCGAAGAAGAGTTCGGTAAAGATGTCAAGATTGAAACCAAAACAGTGGCCAATGGCGGATTATTCATGGAAGCAATGGCCACAAACGCCATTGATGTCGGAACGGTCGGGCCTGGTCCATTGCTTAACTTTTACGTGAAAAACCCTGAATACCACCTGATCTCCGGGGCTGTTAATGGAGGTGCCGTACTTGTGGCTAGCGAAGGCAGCAAGGTCACGGATTTAAAAGATTTGGCCGGTAAAAAGGTAGCGATTCCCGTCATTGGAAGCACACAGGATGTCATGCTTAGGAAGGCCCTTCAAGATGTAGATTTAAAACCGACTACAAATGGGGGCACAGTTGAACTGTATGCGGCAGCACCTGCTGACACAACCGCCCTTTTTGTTCAAAAGTCTGTCGATGCAGCAGCGACCCAGGAACCATGGGGGTATGTATTGGAAAACCAGGCAAAAGGTAAGCTGGTGCTTGACTGGGATCAATTTGCATGGGGAAAAGATTCACCTAACACGGTAGTGGCTGCAAGCCAGAAGTTCTTGGATAAAAAGGGGCTCGCTGCTTCCTATTTGAAAGCGCATGAAAAAGCGGTGAAGTTCATACAGGAAAACCCTGAAGAAAGCCAAGAACTGGTTATTAAGCATTTGAAGGAACTGACTGGAAAAGAATTAAGCAAAGAAGAAGTGGCTTCAGCATTTTCACGCCTTGAAGTGACAACAGAAGTTAATGAGCAAGTCATTCAAGAAATGGCCGACATAAGCAAAGAAGCCGGTTATATCCCTAGCAGTGATATAAAAGGCATGATCGATTTATCAATTCTTGAAGAAGTGTCCAAATAACAAGCAAGCGCCTCAGCCATCCTGGCTTTGGCGCTTTTTTTAAAAGGTCGGATTTATCCATTTTAATTAAGCGGGAAATAATCCTGATATAAACACCTCAGGTCATGAACGCCCTGTTATGGGCAGACTTGATCCAATGCTTGGATAACATGATCAACCTCCTCCCAGGAATGGATGGTAGCGCCTGAAGCCAGTGAATGTCCTCCACCATTGAATTGACGGGCGACCGATGCGATGGGAATATTCCGTGAACGTATCCTGACACGGATTTCAGAAGGGTATTCGATGAAGAAAGCCCAGATTTTATTGTCCCTGACACTTGATAGCGTATTGACTAAATTCGAAGCTTCGAGTCGATCCACACCATACATATTTAAAAGCTCGTCCGTAATAATGAAGTAAGCTACCCCTTTATCAGTTACCTTGAAGCTCATGAGAATGTCTTTTTGAAGTCGGGAAGCGTTTTTCGCCTTAACATTAAGGCTGTTATGGATTCTTTCTGGCTGAATATTATAGGTTCTTAAGTGCGAAACCATATTTAATGTCCTGGGAGTGGTATTCCCATTCGTGAAATTCCCTGTATCACTAAGTATTCCTGCATAAAAAGATTTAGCCGCTTCTTTATTCATGATGAAGCCTTCTGGAAATTCCAAGAATAAATCAACAAGCATTTCACTTGCAGAGCTATAAGAAGGGTCGACCCAAGAAATATCACCGAATTGTTCGTATTCGGGGTGGTGGTCAATTTTGATCAGCATGTCTCCATGATCATATCGGGAATCACTGATCCGTGAAATGTTGGCAGTATCACAAACAATCACTAAGGCATCTTTGTATTTGTTATCGGAAATGACATCCATATCACCTATGAATAGAAGCTTATCCACTTCCTCGCCTACCGCATAGACTTCTTTAGAAGGGCAGGAGTGCTTCAATAGCTTCTTTAAACCGAGTTGTGATCCCAATGCATCCGGGTCCGGATTTACATGACGATGAATGATGATTGTGTGGTATTTCTTGATCGCTTCGATTATTTCCATTTTTTTATTGTCCATAGCGCAATCCCCTTTTTAACCTTTCCTTGTCTGCCGAGTGACAATTGATAATATGTAAAATTCATATATTGACAGTTATACCTATTCAATCATCACATGCCAAACGAATAAAGGCAATTCCGATACTTTGGATGGGGGGAGTCCTGGAGGTATACGGGAAGTATGCGAAAGAGTATTCCGGGAAATGTAATAAAACACTCAAACAAAATTATTGCAAAATTCAAAAAATGCAACTATACTTAATTTACCAAACCGATGACAACAAGTTACCTTGTTGCATGGCCGGCTTGACATAAAAAACTGGAATCCATAAAAATTGACTTGGTTCACTTGATCTTCCTTTGCAGGAAGACGGTTCGTGGATAAGAGTCAGTGAAACATTCAATGTAATGACATTGTTGGTTTTGCTGGCTCTTTTTTGTGTATCCATGACAGTTTGAAAGGGGTGATGATATGAATGGAGCTTTGGAGGGAGTCAGGATTATCGATGTATCCCGTGTTTTGGCGGGGCCGTTTTGTTCAATGATTCTCGGCGATTTGGGTGCCGATGTCATTAAAATCGAGCATCATGAGTCAGGTGATGAAACGAGAGGGTGGGGGCCGCCATTTGCCGAAGGAGAAAGCGCTTACTATTTATGTGCCAATCGAAATAAGCAAAGCATGACCTTGAATTTAAAATCTGAGGAAGGAAAAGAGATTTTCCGGAAGTTGGTGGCTTCAGGGGATATAGTGATTCAAAATTTCAAGACAGGCACATTGGGAAAACTGGGGTTGGGTTATGAGGATTTAAAGGAAATCAACCCCAAACTGATCATGGCCTCGATTACAGGATTTGGTTTAACCGGTCCTTATAAAGATTTGCCAGGCTATGATTATATCATTCAAGCGATGAGTGGTTTGATGAGCATCACCGGAGAGAAAGATGGGAGTCCCGTGAAGGTCGGAGTGGCCATAGCTGACATATTGACTGGCTTGTATACATGCATTGGCATTTTATCCGCTTTACATCATAGGGATAAATTGGGGGAAGGACAGGAAATTGATATTTCATTAATGGATTGTCAGGTTTCTTCATTGGTGAATGTCGCCAGCAACTATTTATTCAGTGGCTTGACCCCTGAAAGAATGGGGAACCAACATCCAAATATCGTTCCATACCAGACGTTCGGGACAAGCGATGGAGAGCTTGTCGTGGCTGTAGGAAATGATGATCAGTTCAGGAGATTTTCAGCCGTTATAGGCAGACCTGATTTAGCGGAACAGGAACAGTTTAAACATAATGAAAAACGTTTGCAAAACAAGGAAGAATTAATACCGATAATAGAGGATTCGTTGAGAGGTAAGACAAAGAAGGAATGGAAAAGGCTGTTTGATGATGCAGGGATACCGAATGGTCCGATTAATGATATAGCAGAGATGTTCGAGGATCCGCAAATCATCGCAAGAGGCATGTTGGTGAGCATGGAACATCCCACAATCGAAGATCTTAAAGTGACGGGATCGCCCCTGAACCTTTCAAAAACACCGGTTACCATGAGAAAGCATCCACCTCTCTATGGCGAGCATACCGATTCCATTTTGGCTGAAATAGGATATAGTCCAGATCAAATAAGCAAATTCAAGGAAAATAAAATTATTTAGGAGGAATTTTAATGATGAATTTCGAATTAACAGAAGAGCAGCAAAGTGTGAAGAAATTGGTAAGGAAATTTGTGGATAAGGAAATTATTCCATATATTCAAGAGTGGGATAGGCAAGGTCAATTCCAGCCGCATATTTTAAAAAGGTTAGCTGAATTGCAGTTGATGGGCGTGTGTATACCCGAAGAGTATGGCGGGGTCGGAATGGATTATAATACCCTAGCCATCGTTTGTGAAGAGCTGGAGCGAGGAGATACGGCTTACCGAACTGCAGTTTCTGTACATACAGGGTTGAATAGCATGACCCTGCTTCAATGGGGGACGGAAGAACAAAAACAGAAATATTTAGTACCCCAGGCAAAAGGAATCAAGATTGGTGCTTTTGGGCTGACTGAACCGAATGCAGGGTCTGATGTAGCGGCAATGAAATCAACGGCAAAACGTGTTGGGGACCATTATATCTTGAACGGGTCAAAAACATGGATTTCGCTCTGTGACTATGCGGATCATTTCCTCATTTTCGCCAAGACGGATCATGATGCCGGTTCAAGGGGAATCACTGCCTTTATCGTGGAACGGACTTTCGAGGGAGTGGAGTCGAAAGCCATTAAAGGAAAATTAGGAATTCGTGCAGGGAATACAGGCGAGATCTTTTTAACGGATGTAAAAGTTCCGGTGGAGAATAGGCTTGGTGAAGAAGGTGAGGGCTTTAAAATCTCCATGTCGGCATTGGACAGCGGCCGGTTTACAGTTGCCGCAGGTGCTGTAGGGTTAATAGAAGCAAGCCTAGAAGCAAGCTTGAAGTATTGCCATGAACGAAGCACATTCGGAAAAGAGATTGGCAGGCATCAGCTCGTTCAACAGATGATTGCCAAGATGACAGCAAATTTAGAGATTTCCAGATTGCTGGTCTTTAAAGCGGGCACCTTGAAAAATCAAGGAAAAAGGAATACGAAGGAAACATCACTTGCCAAGTGGATATCATGTAATGCTGCTAATGAAGCGGCCAATGATGCCGTTCAAATTCATGGTGCCTATGGCTACTCGGATGAATATCCAGTCGAACGTTTTCTGCGGAATTCAAAAGCTCCGGTCATTTACGAAGGAACCCGTGAGATTCATACTGTAATGCAGGGTGAATACGCACTTGGCTACAGACAAGATAAAGAGCTTCGCAAGCAATTGCCTGCATGGCCCTTCGAGCAAGTTTCCGTACATTAACTATAGATAGAGGAGATCAGATGATGAACACATACTTTATTGCAGGGCATGCAAAACTTCCACAAGGGATGGCAGCGAGAAATATATATGATTCGATCACGATCACGGTGGAGCTTGACTTTAAATATGGAGTAATAGTCGAGGCTTCCTGTACGCTTGCTACAGAGCATGGCAGGGAATTCATCCGTCAACTGCTGCGCGGTTATTGCCTGAAAGATGGTATCGAAGAATTGATTGATCGTGTGCAAATGCATTATCGTGGGAAGGCTGGTCAAGCCATTCAAGCAGGGCTGAAGGATGTGTATGCACAGTTCGAATTGGTCTCCGTTAAATAAGTAACCTGAAGGGTCCTACCGTATGTAAGAGGGTAGGATCCTTTTATTATAGGTACAGGTTCTAAACAGGATTATGCTAGATTTGGAATAACCGTTGCAGGTAAGGAGAGACATTTAGATGGTTATAACTGTACGTGATAATTATAAAACACAAAAACTCGTCATTATACGACGAGTTTTGTGTATTTAAAATGTTAAGGTAAAGCTTAATGACCAGTGAAAAATATTGATTGTGCATTAAAACGGATTCGAGAAGCTAGAAGCACCATTTCCGTTTATTGCGAAAGTTATTGCAGCAGAGCCACCTGCAGTTGTTGGAGGAGCACCGGTTTCTGCTTGTGCGCCTTTGTCTGCTGCATGTAGATCTCCTTTTCCAGCAAGAGCCCCTTTGCGTTCCGGAAGTTGATCGTTTCCAGCAAGAACCCCTATGAGTATTCCTGCTTGTGCGCCTTTGCGTGCGGCAAGTGGAACTGCTCGTGCGCCTTTGAGTGCCACGAGTGGACCGATTCCTGCCCATGCAACGTTTAGTGCTGCAAGAAGAGCACCCTTTATTGTTATTTGTACGTGAATGTCTGCCTATTGGATGTGGGTCATTAAACATGAAATCGCTTAACCCCATGGAATTGGCTCTATCCACCGCATTTTGTATGTCACGAATGATGTCTGACATATATAATCCCCCTTTCTATACATTAAACTATGTTGCTTGTACGTGATGTGCTAAAGATAATCCCCAATCTTTTTAAAAATAGTGTTCTTAGGGTGACACCCTTCGCTTTTTTTCCATAATTTAATAGGAAAGTGAAGGGAAGGGTTATATGAATTCTGACAAGAAGGTGCCTGTGTACCAGCTTTATATACCACCAGTTCATTTAATGGAACTTCGCAGAGATATATGGTGCAATGATCCTTTACCTGCAAAGTTAACGATCAACAAAAAAAAACTTGATATTGATATTGTTTACCGTGGCTCACATATCCGAAGTTTTCGGAAAAAATCCTATAATGTAGTCTTTTATAAGCCTAATACTTTCAAGCATGCCAAGGAAGTTCATTTAAATGCCGAATATAAAGATAAATCTTTACTAAGAAATAAATTATCTTTAGATTTTTTTGCAGATATAGGGACTTTATCACCGAAAGCCCAGTTCGTTTTCCTAAATCTAAACGGAAAGGACGAGGGGATATACCTCGAATTGGAATCGGTGGATGAATATTATTTGAAGAAAAGGGGGCTCCCCAAGGGGGCAATTTTCTATGCAGTGGATGGTGATGCCAATTTCTCATTGATGAGCGATTTGGATAAAGGAATCAAAAAATCATTGGAGATGGGCTATCAAAAAAAGTGCGGGACAGAAAAGGAGGAATTATATTTACAAGAGCTGATCCTCCAAATCAATACAATTTCAAGAGTGGATTTTGAAAAGGAAATCGTAAAATATGTCGATGTGGAAAAGTACCTGCGCTGGCTGGCCGGTGTCATATTCACGCAAAACTATGATGGGTTCGTTCATAACTATGCTTTGTATCGAAATGGAGATACCGGTCTATTTGAAATGATTCCATGGGATTATGATGCGACATGGGGCAGGGATGTTAACGGGAAAGTGATGGAAGAGGATTATGTGGGAATCGGGGGGTTCAATACATTGACTGCTAGGATCCTTGATGTAAGGGGATTTCGTGTCAGGTACCAAGAACTTCTTAAGGAGATTTTGAACAATCATTATAACGTGGCCTATATGAAACCTATCATTCAGGAAATGCATGATCAATTAAGACCTTATGTATCAAAAGATCCATATATCAAGGGGAATATTGAGAAATTTGATGATGAGCCCGAATTCATCCTGAAATTCATTGAGGCCCGTGCGAAGTATATAAATAGCCACCTGTATAAATTGGATTAATAAATCCTTTCGTTAGAGATGGAACAATGAAAAATATGGTGGCAGGAATGCTGAATAAAAAGCATTCCTGCTTTTTTCTGCACGATTCCATTTGCTTTTCTATCCTATTACAGCTATGTTTGATAGAAAGGTATAATCTAATGTAATGAAGGATGGGAATGGATTGACTAATCATAGCCGCAAACCGGCATATATATATACATTTACATGCACCCCTGACGAACGCTCATTATCTAAAATGGAGATGCGTTCTTTCTTTGGCTTTGAGACTTCAGGGGATATTTTGAAAAGTGATATAGCCATTGAACCGAGCAGGAGCCCTTTTATAAAAGGGCGGGTCGATATCATGTTTGAAGGGGAAAGCATATCCGAAATCGTTGAGCAAGTTAAGGATATTCATTTGCCTGATTCGACGTTCAAAGTATTATTCGTGAAAATTAATGATTGGAATAAAGAAGAAAAAATAGATTATGATGGACAGCGTGAAATTGAACGGGAGATTGGCTGGCACATTCAGGGAAATGCCGATGTACGTAATCCAGATCAGGTCTTTGGAATCGTGACGCTTGGCGGTCGTTGGTATTTTGGGAAGTATGTCAAACCTGAAGCGGTTTGGTTAAAACATATGAAGAAGCCCCGTGAATATTCAACTGCGCTTAGCACGAGAGTGGCGAGGGCCATTGCCAACATTGCCGTTCCACATCCGGATAGGGTGAAGGCAATTGATCCATGCTGCGGAATTGGAACGGTATTGGTGGAAGCCCTTTCGATGGGGATCAATATTGATGGCCGGGATATCAACCCGCTTGTTACCGACGGTTCAAGGGAGAATATTGCCTATTTCGGACTCGAAGGTGATGTAACTACAGGTCCGATTTCGGAGGTCACCAGTAAATATGATGTAGCGATTATCGATATGCCTTATAATCTATATACACATGCGACGCCGGAGGATCAGCTATCAATCCTTAAACACGCAAGGGGCTTTGCTGATAAGGTCGTCGTCGTAACGATCGATACGATGGATCATATGATTGAAGAAGCTGGATTTGAGATTGCTGATCGCTGTGTTGCCAGGAAAGGCATTTTTTCCAGAGAGATTGTCGTGTGCGTGTAAGTATCTTCAGCAAGAAAAGGCTGGAATTCCAGTGTCAATTAGACAAATAAAAAGGGCTTTGCTGCCATCTGGCTTCGATATTCAACCGATGCCAGATCGCGGACAAGTCCCCTTTACAATTAAGTTTCAAAATTTACTAGATTCCGGGTGTAGATGAACTTTCAGGGATTTTTTCATAGTCTGATGGATTAAGATTATGAACAGATCCATCTGTTACACCATTGATAATACCCATTAGCCCCGTTTCAACCGTTTTTACGAGCTGGCCATTCTTTTTTTGCCCAAAGTTTTGTGTTTGACCACTAACTTCAAATAGAACCGTCCCACTTCCGTTTAAAGCAAACGTCCCTAAAGCAGTCCCTGGCAGGTCAATAGATTGATCATATAATGAAATATTTGTAAAAACTGAATTCCCTTTTGCTTGCAGTGCATTATACGCAGTAAGTGTTAACTGACGAGAGAAATCATACTTGAAATTATCTGCATACTCTGCATATTTAGCACCTTCTGGAGTGCTTGGGTTAGGAACGAATTTTCCTGATATTGACATAGTTGCACGCTCATCAGTTCCTTCGATATATGGGAATCCCTGATGATGAAGATCGATAAAAACATCCACTTTCCCGAATTTCGATTTTAACCCTTTATATGTGTTACGTAACGTTTGCGCTTCGGGGGTAATAAACCAGCCTGGCTTTTCAGATGCCCCCGGGAAGTCTTGAGGTTTTGGTACATAATTTAGGTCTGGATTGAAGTCACGATTAACATCAAATCCCGGTTTGGTAGCATAGTCGTCTCCTGATCTGGGAGTAGTGTAATAGTTCCAAGTAGGTTTTGCATTAGAAAGTTGGGGGAATTTACCTACAACTTCAGACCATTTCATCTCATTTCCACGACGATCAAGCTCTGAGCCGTCTACGTTCATCATTGGAATGGCAACAATTGTTAGTTCATCAAGCACTTTCTTTACCTCAGGCGAGTTACTTTGACCAAGGTTTTTAAGAATGTTCAATAACGCGACAGTTCCTGTTTTTTCATTTCCATGAATTTCACTTTGAATAAGAACGACTTTGTCACCATGACCGACAGTCACTTTTTGAATGGAACGACCCTGATTCGTTTTTCCGGCCACTTCTACATTGACTATCCCTGCACTCGCTTGCTCAAGTTGATTTAATTCTTTTACAAGTTCGTCATAATTTAGGAATGCTTCGGTAGAAAGATTCGTTCCGCCTGTCGGATTTGGTCCTCTTTCTGCTAAGCTGACATTTGGGCCAAGTAATGTTGCGGCTACTACTGTTGAACTTAAAACCTTTAAAAATTTTCTTTTCACATCAAATCCCCTATTCTGAAAATATTTAATATTCAGATAATAAATTCTTCTAATAAATTCTTCACTTTCTAATCGATTTCCTGTTAGATTCATTAAAACACCCAAAAGGTCCTATGTATTTCAGATTCAATTATTTTGTGCATTTTTCCATAAAAAAAGTCCCTGCTAAGTGGGGACGATTTCAATTCAGCCTTTTTTGATGTCATTTAGCTTGATAATGAACTACATTTTCAACGAGTTGTTTCGTGACCTTCCCCTGATATTCCAAATAATCCAAATGGCCGATGATTTCTGACATGACGAGCGGGAATTCTGCTATATACTTTTGTTTGTAAAACTCCTTTGCCAGTTCATTTCCTGTAGAAATTCCGGATCCTATCAAGGCCAGGATCTTTTGTGATTTCCTCTCTATGCTGTTGAGTCTTTTTTCAATCAGATGACCGGGTTGTTCAATCACGTTACCATGACCAGGAAAGAGGAGATTCACCTGTAATGCTGAACATCGTTTTAATGAGTCGATATGATCTACAAGAGTCAGCATTCTATTACCGTTTTCATCAGGTTCGATCAAGGCATTGCTTGAGATATGTTCAATCAATAAATCACCGGCAAGAAGCCGTTTCCCTTCTCGGTCAAGAAAAGCAATTTGATCCGGGGCATGCCCGGGAAATTCGATCACCTCAAAATTCAGCCAGTGTTTTTCCGTGATTGCGATGATGTCACCATTCAGTTTTTGATCTTTATTATTATTGACCGCGTTGAATAGGTAAGCCACTTGTTTATCTCCAAGTTCACCACAGCCCATCTCAAGGTATAGCTGTTTATAAAATTCAATTCTCATACTTAAGAAGTCAGGGTCCCTTTTTAAACGGGGAATGGATTTAGAATGGGCATAAACGGGAATCGGATGGAGTTCGGTAATCCGGTTGACCAAACCAACATGGTCTCCATGGTGATGGGTTAACAAAATTTCCGTGATGTCCCCAACTGTAAATCCATTTTCATTTAATGTTTGCTGCAGTGCATTCCAGCAAACATCATCATTCATACCTGCATCAACTAATGTTAAAGATTCATCCTGTTTAACTAAATAAAAGTTTATACTTTTTAAAGATAAAGCGCTTGGAGCTATAATTGGATAAATTTTATATGTTGTATTCGTTTTCATGAACGTCCCATATCCTCCTAAATCGAGATAAACTTCATCTGGAAAATTGCGATATTACTAATGACCGAATAGATGTAAAGGGTTATTATTCTATGATTGGTTAAATGAACTGAAACTGTCAAGCGGAAGCTTCCAGGCAATCAAGAAAATATAATAGTAAGATTGATTGGAAATGGATGGTCTATTTATCTAGTTTATTTTAAAATTGAATAAACAAGCTAGTCATTTAGCCAATATTCTTTAAATTTAATTATTGTGTAATGAAAACTGAATGTGTTCAATGGAAAGAAACGGTATAGGAGGTTATGGTTTGAAGCCAAAAATTTATATTACAAGGAAATTGCCAGAACAAATCATCGAGGGTCTTAGTCGGAATTATGATGTCAGGATGTGGGATCAAGAGGATATACCGGTCCCTAGAGAAGTCCTTGTAAAAGAAATGAAAGAAGTCGAGGGGCTGCTTTGCTTATTGACGGAACAAATCGATGAGTCACTGATTGAACAGGCACCCAATCTGAAAATCATCGCGAATATGGCAGTGGGCCATAATAATATTGACGTTCAAAGTGCAACAAAACGGGGCATCATGGTAACGAACACACCGGGGGTTTTAACGGAAACGACAGCTGATTTAACCTTCGGCTTACTGCTTGCAACGGCAAGGAGGATGATGGAGGCAGAAGATTATTTAAGGAATGGAAAGTGGGAAACATGGTCGCCGATGCAGCTGACAGGACAAGATGTACACGGTGCAACGCTGGGTATCATCGGGTTAGGCAGAATTGGGGAAGCCCTTGCAAAAAGAGCTAAGGGATTTGATATGAACTTAGTTTATTTTAATCGAAGCCGTAAATATGAACAGGAAAAAGAGTTAGGAATCGAATATCAGCCCCTTGAAAAATTGCTCCAAATCTCGGATTTCGTTTGTGTCATGCTGCCGCTCACAGCGGAAACGGCTTATATGATTGGCAAGGAGCAGCTGGAATTGATGAAAGGGACGGCTGTGCTCATTAATACCGCAAGAGGCGGAATTATCGATGAAAAAGCGTTGTACCAGGCGCTGGAAAATCGAGAGATTTGGGCGGCTGGATTGGATGTATTCGAAGAAGAGCCCGTCCCTCTGGACCACCCGCTGCTAACATTGCCCAATGTGGTTACTTTACCGCATATCGGGAGTGCTAGCATTGCCACAAGAATGAAAATGGCAACTCTTGCTGTACAAAACTTGGTGGACGGATTATCTGGGGATACTCCCCGTAATTTAGTATTGTTGAATAAATCAAAATGACGCTAAAATGGGATTCGGAATGGTTTCATCCCGAACAAAGATTTTAAAACAAGAATAGATTATCCTTCATGTTTTTTTACTATAATCTTTATTGGATTGAAGAAATTTGCGACACTCCTGCCGAATAACTGGCTTGCCGAGACCCCACAGGCGCATGTGGCAAGGAGGCTTGGCAGACAGTCGGCGGAAAGGGAGCGGATTTCTGAAATCACCGGCAACCTTTTTTAAATAAAAAAACTGCAGGCAAGCTCTCTTCACTTCAAGTTTGTCTACAATCTGAAATGACCCCAAAAATGGGGTCATTTTTTATGGGGAATGTTGGACCTTTAATAGTTTTTCTTTGGTTCGTAGTATTCTCAAATGATATTTCCTGAAATATGATTTGTCCTTTTTAGAAGATTTCGGAGTTTTGATGCACCTGTGCTTACCTGAGTGCCGAAAGGAAGAATCCCATTCAAGTGGAGCATACTTATCGTAAATTGTTGCGATCTTTTGTAAAATAAAGAAAGTCGAGTTTATTAGGAAGAACAATTAGTTGAAAGGGATAGGGTTAATAATGATTGAAATGAAGGAAACGATATCATCCGGCAACGAAATGACTAAATCCAAAAGGCTGTTGATGGCTCTTATGCTAGGGTCTTTTGCAGCGATTGGACCACTGTCACTTGATATGTATTTACCAGGTCTCCCCACACTGGCAGAGGATCTGAAAAGCAGTACGTCATTAGCGCAGCTAAGCTTGACTGCCTGCTTGTTAGGATTGGCTTTGGGCCAAATTTATTTAGGGCCTCTAAGTGATGCAAAAGGAAGGCGTTCACCGTTAATCATATCTTTATCCATTTATTGCATTTCATCTCTGTTATGCGCTTTTGCCCCAACCATTGAATTGCTTTTATTATTACGTTTTATCCAAGGTATTGCGGGAGCGGGAGGCATTGTCATTTCAAGGGCCATAGTTCGTGACCTTTTTTCAGGAACGGATTTGACCAAGTTCTTCTCCATGTTAATGCTGGTGAATGGGGCGGCACCGATATTGGCTCCGGTTTTTGGCGGTCAACTTTTGCAGTTCACTTCTTGGCGGGGAGTTTTCATTGTCATTTCAGTATTAAGTATCATTATGGTTGCGGCTGCATTTTTTGGGATAAAGGAAACTTTATCGTCCAATCACAGGAGTGCTGGCGGGGTAAATGATACAATTAGGACTTTTGGGAACTTATTGAAGGATCGTGTGTTTATGGGCTATGCTTTTGCACAAGGATTCATAAGTGCCGCAATGTTTGCTTATATTTCCGGATCGCCTTTTGTTCTCCAGAACATTTATGGGGTTTCCCCACAGACCTTCAGCCTGATTTTTGCAATAAACGGGGTTGGGATCATCATCGCTTCACAAGTTGCCGGGAAGCTGGCAGGCAGGGTTAAAGAAGAAAGATTGCTTCAAATGGGGTTATGCCTAGCTTTGTTTGGGGGAATATTACTTCTTGCCTCAGTCCTTCTTGAAATGGGCTTGGCCGGAATCTTGGCCGCTTTATTCCTCTCCGTCTCCAGCGTCGGTATTGTCGGTACAACGAGTTTTTCTTTAGCGATGCAAAATCAGAAAAAAACAGCAGGCAGTGCTTCGGCTTTAATTGGCTTGCTTCCCTTCATATTAGGATCGCTAATGGCTCCCCTGGTGGGGTTAGGTTCAGGTGAGTCGCCCTTGCCGATGGGAATTGTGATGGTAAGTTGTCATGTCATCGCCATGTGCGCTTATTTACTCCTTGCCCGTCGCGGGTTAAGGCGAGTTGCTTAAAAAGGAAAAGCTGAAATCCTGATGTGGATTTCAGCTTTTCCTTTTTGGATCATAATAGTGATTCTGCTCCATCGATATAAACTTCCGTGCCCGTAACATGGGAGGACATGTCTGATGCTAGGAACAATACGAGATCACCAGCTTGTTCGGCAGTCCCCGCTTTCCTCGCCAGGGGCTGGGAACCTTCGGGATATTCAATGGGAATCCTGATTTTTTTAAGGTTTTCTTCTTCCGGGAATGTATTATCGTCAATGTTCGTATCGATGGAACCGGGACAAATGGTATTTACCCTGATTTTATATCTTGCCAATTCGAGTGCGGCCATTTTACCGAAAGCGACTTGACCGGCTTTGGATGAACTATAAGCGGAAAAACCAAAATTCTTGAAATATCGGTTTCCGTTGATGGAGCTGTTGATCACGATGCTGCCACCCGTTTCCTTCATGTAAGGAATGGCGTATTTGATGGTGAGAAAGGTGCCTTTGAGGTTGATGGTATGTGTCTTATCCCAATCTTCTGGCTTTATGTCTTCTATAGGGGCAATCACTCCGTTGATGCCTGCGTTTGCAAATACAAAATCAATTTTCCCAAAATGTTCATGGGCTGTTTTGTAGGCAAGTTCAACTTGCTCAGCCTTGGAAACATCCGTTTTAATGATTAAAGCCTCTCGACCAAGGTTCTCGACTTCTTCCTTCACTTTTTCGGCATTTTCGACTGTACGGTCAAAAAAGATGATGTTCGCGCCGTTTTCAGCTAGTTTAAGTGCGGCACCCCGGCCAATTCCTGATCCCCCACCGGTAATGATGGCAACTTTGTTTTTCATTAATTCTGTCATACACTTCACACGCTCCTTTTAAGTTTTCTTTCCCATTTTGGGAGTATGTAGAAACATCATGGCAGTTGTAATATAGAAAAATTATAAACGAATATTGCCTAAAAAATCCAATTTAAGCAATTGCGAGTGTTCAATATACTTTGTTTTTCAGTGAAATGTCTGTATATTGAGGACATGATAAAGTTAGCTTGAAAGGGGATAGGATGTTGATAAGATTAGGAGTAATAGGTACAAATTGGATCACGGAACGATTTTTGGAGGCTGCAAAGCATGTAGAGGGTTTATCGTTAACCGCCGTGTATTCACGTACAGAGGAGAAAGCGAAGGAATTTGCCAATAAATACGAAGTACATACGACTTTTACGAATTTAGAAGCAATGGCCAGCAGCGATGAAATCGACGCTGTGTATATAGCAAGCCCTAACTCTCATCATTGCAGGCAAGCCGTGTTATTTTTGCAAAATAAAAAACATGTATTATGTGAAAAACCAATGGCCTCGAATGCGGCTGAAGTAAGGGAAATGATTGAGGCTGCAAAACAAAATGATGTGCTATTGATGGAAGCGATGAAATCGACCATCATGCCGAATTTCGAAAGTATAAAGGGCAATCTGGATAAAATCGGGAATATACGGCGTTTCTCGGGAAGCTTTTGCCAATACTCATCACGCTATGATTCATATAAACAAGGAACTGTGCTGAATGCATTCAATCCTGAATTCTCCAGTGGCTCTTTAATGGATCTAGGCATTTACGTGCTCTATCCACTTGTTGTACTGTTCGGTAAACCGAATAAGGTGCAGGCATCAGGAACGATGCTCGAATCAGGAGTTGATGGGCAAGGTACGATTCTGCTTACCTATGATGAAATGGAGGCAGTCGTCATGTTTTCCAAAATTACTGAGTCCAATTTGCCATCGGAAATTCAAGGTGAACATGGAAGCATAATCATTCAGAAAATTTCAGGACCGCAAGCGGTGGATATTCAGTATCGGGATGGAACCACTGAAAATATTTCCGTTAAACAGGATATGCCTACCATGTATTATGAAGCGAAGGAATTTTTTGATTTGATACAGCAGGGGAAAATGGAATCCGATATAAATACATATTCGAATTCACTGTTGACTATGGAAATCATGGATGAAGCAAGAAGGCAAATCGGCATCGTCTTTCCTTCAGACCGCGGACAAGGCCAATCATGAAGGGGAAAAATGGATGTTACTGATAACCCTTAATTGGGTAGAACTAGTACAGGGATAATTTAATTGTTGGGGGAATGGAAATGAAGTGCAAAATAAATCGCCATGCAGCAAAGGTCTTACAAAAGATGCTCAGCACTGAAGAAGCCGAAGGGAAAATGATTCGTGTATATATCACCCATATGCATGGCGATCATGCCCATTATGACATGAAGCTTGATACACCGGTAGAATATGATGAAATCGTCAAAACAGATAAAGATATCGATATTTTACTTGATTCACGTGAAGAATTTCTGGATGGTGTCTGGATTAAATATTTTTATGTTCCTGAAGAAGGCTTTGAGATCACGAATCCTTCTAAAGAACCGCATGGACATCATCACCACTAATAGTAAAGGGGGAGGATTGGCATGAATCAAAAATACGAAAAGATCTTTCAACCATATATATTTCCATCAGGGGTAGAAGTGAAAAACCGTATCATGATGGCTCCTATGACCACTTATTCTTCGGATGACCAAGGCGTTGTAACCGATGATGAACTGGCCTATTACGCTGAGCGCTCGGCTGGTGTAGGTGCGGTGGTCACGGCATGTGCCTATGTATCTGCTGGGGGCAAGGGATTCCCAGGCCAATTAGGTGCAGATGACGATTTCTTTATCCCATCCTTGAGAAAACTAGCTGAAACGATTCAGTCCAATGGGTCAAAAGCGATCCTGCAAATATATCATGGAGGCCGTCAAAGTCCGCCGGAATTATTGCCTGATAACCAACCTGTTTCTGCAAGTGCGATTGCTTCCAGCGAAGAAGCACCTGTACCGCGGGAAATGAGTGAAGATGAAATACAAGACGTTATTAAGGCATTTGGCGAAGCAACAAGAAGGGCCATCGAAGCAGGTTTCGATGGTGTGGAAATCCATGGTGCCAATACTTACTTGCTTCAACAATTCTTCTCGCCACACTCGAACCGCCGTACAGATAAATGGGGTGGAACATTGGGAAAACGATTGATTTTCCCGCTT
The DNA here is from genome assembly GCF_001054655.1 of Bacillus sp. 220_BSPC. Lineage (NCBI taxonomy): Bacteria > Bacillati > Bacillota > Bacilli > Caryophanales > Bacillaceae > Bacillus > Bacillus sp. 220_BSPC. The sequence continues at coordinate 21,846 of NZ_JVPL01000154.1, read as the reverse complement.
ACCATTGTGAATGAAGTCGAGAGAACGGTTGCCGAGCATGCAGAAAAGCCGTTTATAATTGGCTACCGCCTTTCTCCTGAAGAAGGCAGCAATCCTGGAATCACTTTAGATGATACGATTCAATTCGTTGATAGATTAGCGAATCAAAACCTGGATTATCTACATATATCGGTAGGTCACTTCTGGAATGGCTCATTCCGTGAGAGTGATAGGACAAAGTCGCGTATCGTTAAAATTTACGATAAAGTAGGTAATCGTATCCCGGTGGTCGGTGTAGGTTCACTGCATACACCCGATGAAGTTGCAGAAGCCATGGAAACGGGGGTCCCTTTTATCGCCCTTGGCCGTGAACTTCTTATGGAACCGCATTGGATTGAAAAAATCAGGTCTGGAAAAGAAGCGGAAATACGGACTACCCTCTCAAAAAAAGATCAGCATGAACTGGTCATTCCAGATCCGCTTTGGGAAAAGTTGATCAGGATAAAAGGCTGGCTCCCGGTTGTGGAATGATTGCTAACATCTTTAATATGTGTAACCCGTCCCCATAAGGTGGACGGGTTTTTGTATGTTCATATGCTACTAAGTATCAATCATCTTTTGCTAGAAAAAGAGAAATTGATTCAGCGGAATTCTGGATTTAATCATTCCGTGATAGTAAATACTATCTATAAGGCTTATGTTTTACGTGAACTAAAAAAAATATTTGTACCAATGAATAAAATATATTATTATCAATTTAATAAGCAGGTATGAAAAGGGAGGGTTTTTAATGAAATTTCCACACGATTTTTTATTCGGAGCAGCTTCTGCTTCTTTTCAAATAGAAGGAGCATGGGATGAAGATGGTAAAGGTATAACGAATTGGGATGTTTTTTCAAAGATTCCGGGGAAAACATTTGAAGGTACAAATGGGGATGTAGCGATAGACCATTATCATCGTTACAAAGAAGATATTAAATTAATGGCAGAGATGGGACTTGAATCATATCGCTTCTCCATTTCATGGGCCCGTATTTTGCCAACAGGTGATGGGGAAGTCAATGTAAAAGGCTTGGAATTTTATAATAATGTGATTAATGAATGCTTAAATTATGGGATTGTCCCATTTGTTACGCTGTATCATTGGGATTTGCCTTTGACGCTTGAACAAGATGGGGGATGGACGAATAAGCGAACAGCTGAAGCATTCGTCAAGTATGCGGAAATTTGTTTTCGCGCATTCGGAGATCGCGTCAAACATTGGATCACGTTTAATGAAACGGTTATGTTTTGCGGTTTAGGGTATTTAAAAGGAGCTCACCCGCCTGGAATCCAAAACGATGAAAATAAATACTTTCAAGCGACACATTATGTATTTTATGCACATGCCAAAGCGGTAGAGGTATACAAGGCACTGAATCATTACGGTGAAATTGGGATTACCCATGTATTCCTGCCAGCTTATAGTATTGATGACAAACATGAGAATGTATTAGCTGCTAGGCATGCCAATGAATATGAAACTTTTTGGTATTATGATCCAATTTTAAACGGTGAATATCCAGCTTATGTGGTTGAGCAATTAAAGGAGAGAGGCTGGACACCAAGTTGGACAGAAGAAGAACTGGATACGCTAAAAAGGAATGCGGGGAAAAATGATTTTATTGGACTCAATTACTACCAGCCCATTCGGGTGAAAAAATACCTGGAAGCCGTTTCAAACATGGAGCATTCAAGAGAAACATCTACTCTGGCTCCAGGGAACCCGTCTTTTGATGGCTTTTATCGGACCGTAAAAATGGAAGATAAAACCTATACAAAATGGGGCTGGGAAATCTCACCTCAAGGATTTTTAGATGGGCTGCATATGTTAAAAGAACGTTACGGCGATATTAAAATGTATGTTACAGAAAACGGACTTGGTGATGAGGATCCGATTATCGATGGTGAAATAGTTGATGTTCCCCGTATTAAATATATTGAGGAGCACTTAAAAGTGATTAAGCGGGCAATCAACGAAGGCATCCATTTAAAAGGATATTACGCATGGTCTGTCATTGATCTATTAAGTTGGTTAAACGGGTATAAGAAGCAATACGGATTTATTTACGTGGATCATCATGATCAGTTAAACCGGAAAAAGAAGCTGTCGTTTCATTGGTATAAACATATTATCGAGACGAGAGGAGAAGAGCTGTAAACTGAAAGTGTGTATTAGGGCAGAGCATGTTTTGAGCAATCTTTCTCAAAACATGCTTTTTCCATTGTCCACTGATCAAGTTTCCGGTATGGGGAATTAGACCAAAGTTCAAACCTCCTGATTCGTAGTCTGAATCTCCAGCTTCAAATTAACTAGACTGGAAAAATGGTCCCGGATTGTAATAATAATGTAAAAATATTCAAAAAGTTGTAAACAAATGTTAACGTTTCTAACAATGTACAGTTTTACGTTTTACTGTATAATGTTGAAGCGTGGTCGAGTCCATGTCAAATAACCTTACAAAAGGAGATTATATATGACGATTATTTCTTAGTTTTGAAAAGTCCCCCGCTTGGTTTGTCCCGTTGAAAAATGCCTACAATAATTAGATTATTTTCAAACAAGTAACTCCCTCTAAATTGAAAGAATGTCATTTTCATGATGATGCTAGATTCCAATCTTAAAAAACGACTAAGGATGTGAGTTTGATAAAGATGATAAAAGATTCTAGATTTCAAGGATATAACATGAAGGGTTTTCAAAAAGACGTGACGGCAGGTTTGGTCGTAGGGGTTGTAGCCATTCCTTTAGGGCTGGCTTTTGCAATTTCTTCAGGCGTCGAACCGATATATGGGTTATATACGACCATCATCGCTGGTATTCTCATTTCGATTTTGGGTGGCTCAAAATATCAAATTGGAGGGCCGACCGGGGCGTTCGTTCCTTTATTATTTGGAATCGTTATGCAATATGGGTATGAAAGCCTGCTTATTGCCGGGTTTTTAGCGGGGATAATGTTAGTCCTGATGGGTCTGCTTAAGTTAGGCAATTTGATGAAGTTCATTCCCCGTCCTGTCATCATTGGATTTACAACAGGCATTGCGATAATAATCTTTTCAGGGCAAATTGCCAACTTCTTTGGTATGAAAGTGGAAAAACATGAAGCGTTCATGGATAACATGAAGGAACTGGTGATTAAAGCAGACACGATCAATCTATATAGTGTGATTGTTGCGATTATATGTTTTGTCGTCATACTGCTGGCACCTAGGTTTGTGCCACGAGTGCCAGGACCGCTTCTGGGTCTGCTAATATCAACAATGGCAGCTTACCTTTTATTTCCCGATAAGGTGGCTACGATTGGTTCCACGTATGGAGCGATTCCGAGAGGTTTTCCGGAATTCCAAGCACCGGATCTTTCAGTGGAAGTCCTTATCACACTCCTTCCCGTTGCTTTTACAATTGCCTTGTTAGGCGGTGTCGAGTCATTGTTATCCGCTACCGTGGCGGATAACATGGGCGGTACCAAGCATGATAGTAACAAAGAGTTGGTTGGGCAAGGAATTGCGAACATCGCGACCCCATTCTTTGGCGGGATACCTGCAACAGGAGCAATCGCCAGGACCGCTACCAATATAAAAAGCGGGGCAGCCTCCCCGATGTCCGGAGTCATTCACGGAATTGTCGTTTTACTGGTTTTGCTGGTGCTTTCCCCATATGCAGCGCATATACCGTTGGCTAGCATGGCACCCATATTGATGTATGTTGCCTGGAATATGAGTGAAAGAAAGGAATTCGCTCATGTATTGAAAACGAAGACGGCGGATTCTGCGGTTTTGCTAGTCACCTTCCTCATCACTGTCTTCACTGATTTAATCATGGGAGTGGGAATCGGCTTATTGATTGCATTCATCACCTTCATTGCAAAAATGAGCCACACGTTAAAGGTTAGGGAAAGAAGTCATGAGATTACCGAGATTGTTCCAATTGATAATTCGGATTCAAAGATCAATGTGTATAACTTGGAAGGACCTCTTTTCTTTGGTTCGATAGACGTCCTGGAGTCATCGATATTGGCTAACTTGGATAATAAGACGAAAGTTTTGGTATTAAGCATGCGCCGGGTAACATATATGGACACTTCAGCAGAGGCAGCACTATTGGCGATCGTTAATCGCATTCGAAAATATAAGGGGAAATTGATCATTTCCGGAATTCAGCAGCAACCAAAGGAATTGTTACTCAGCACTGGGTTGTATCATAAAATAGAAAAACAGCACTTTTTTAAATCGAAGGAAGATGCCCTGTATTTTGCCAAGAACCAGCTGAAGGGCAATTCGGATAAAGTAGTCTAATAGTTTCATCTTGAAGTCACCTTTTTGGATAGATGTGTTATAGTATCGTTAACAGTAGATTTTTTAAAGAAGGTGACTATCTGGGTGAATGTATATCGGATTGGCCAGCTTGCTGAACTTGCGAATGTTTCGAGAAGAACCATTGACTATTACACACAATTAGGAATGCTGAACTATGAAAAAACTGGGTCAAGATATCGGTATTACACAGAAGATGCTTTAAATCGTCTTCAAATGATTAATCGGTATAAAGAACAGAATATGCCTTTGAATGAAATCAAGGAACGGTTACAAGTCTTGTCTGAAACCACTGTTGATTCTGAGCAAGTGCTCTTGATGGTGGACAAGCTATCTACAGACCTTAGAGGCCTGGAGAATGAATTGCTGGAATTAAAGCCTTTATTGGAACAGCTCGATGAACAGCAATTAACATATGCTGCACAGCAGCTTTCCGTTCGGGGCAGCTCTTTATTGAGTATCCTTGCCATGCTTGCCTAAGATTTTTGCCGAGTTCAACAAAAAAGACCTGATTGGGTCTTTTTTTGTTGAACGGGTCATTTGAAAACCATTATTTAAAATAACAATTCAAACTCCTGAGGATAACCGGAGCTTTATATACAATGGCATTCCTTTATTTCGGATGAACGGACTCCATAGATCTTTTTTCGATAAAGATGAAGGATATAAGGGAATGGAAAAAGAAGAACTTACATATCTACTACTATATGAAGAGGTGAGTGGGAATGATTGGATCAATAGTTACGACGGTAAAAGGACATCTTCAAGGTACTATGGAAAACGATATATGCGTTTGGCGTGGAGTCAGGTATGCGAAAGCGCCGATTGATGGGCTGCGTTTCCGTTCTCCGGAGCCAGTTGATAATTGGAGCGGTGTCATGGATGCAGTGGATTTTGGTCCCGTTCCCCCGCAGCCGATGGATCGTGCGGTAAGAACAGGAATGAGCGGAAATGAAAAAATGGATGAGGATTGCTTGTTCCTGAATATTTGGTCCCCTAGAGCTGATGATAATAAACGCCCGGTCATGGTGTGGATTCCAGGAGGAGCATATATAACGGGAGCTGGATCCCTTGATATGTACAATGGACACTTACTGGCTAAAAATGGAGATGTAGTCGTGGTAAGCATCAACTATAGGCTGGGGGCACTGGGATATCTGGATTTTACCGAGTTGGCAGGTGAAGGGGAAATATTTGAAAACAATTTAGGTTTACATGATCAAGTTGCGTCTCTGAAATGGGTTAAAGAAAATATAGAAGCGTTTGGCGGCGACCCTGATAATGTTACGATATTTGGTGAATCAGCTGGCGGTAATGCGGTGACGACTTTACTTACTGTACCTTCAGCGAGGGGGCTTTTTAAACAGGCCATTGCAGAAAGTCCTGCTCCGACATCTGTTTACGGAAAAGGATTTGCGCGCCAATTCAGTGAAAGGTTCCTTGAGATATTGGGCATTGGAAAGGGTGAAATCCACCGATTAAAAACACTACCAGTTCAAGAGATTGTCGCTGCCTCCCACCAACTCTTGCAGGAAAATTCACAGGAAATGCCGGGCTCACTAGCATTTGGACCAGTCGTAGATGGTGACTTCCTGCCCGATTATCCACTAGATTCGATTCGATCGGGAAGAGCAGGGGGAATACCCTTGCTTATAGGAACAAATAGGGACGAAGCGACATTATTCGATCAGATGGACCCCCCTTTAATCCCAACTAATATGGCGATGATTCATAAAATGTTCGAAAATACTGATCCGAAGGCGAAAGAGCGAATTACGAATGCTTATACAAACTACCCAGAAAAGGAAGCTGTACTAGGCATTGGCCGTGATGCGACATTCCATATTCCCTCGGTTTGGTATGCAGAGGCATACAGCCGCTTTGAAAAAACATGGATGTATCGTTTTGATTATAAAACGGCGGCCATGCGCATAAGTAAATTAGGGGCGACACATGGTATGGATATCCCTTTTGCTTTCCAGACCTTCGACTCGGCATTCGGGAAACGGATTGTTTCATATGGTTCAAGGTCAGCTGCCCTAAAGGTTTCCCATAGAATGCAGGGCCATTGGGTCAACTTTGCGAAATATGGAAACCCCAACCCCCCGGAAGGTGAAATTTGGCCGAAATATGATGAAACCAACCACTACACAATGATTTTTGATAAAAAGGATTATATTGAAAAAGATCCTGACAGAATGATAAGGTTGGCATGGGAAGGGGTAGGGATTTACAAGTGAAAAAAAGTGGATTGGAAGGAAGCGGGGAGAACATGGATATCAATAATTTCATGTCAACGAAAGAGTATGCGAAAACGTTGGATCAGGAAGATCCATTAGTTTCTTACAGAGAGGAGTTCTATTTAAACCCCGGGATGATTTATATGGATGGCAACTCATTGGGACTTTTATCGAAGCGGGCTGAGAAAAGTTTAATGAAGTCATTGGAAGATTGGAAAAAGTATGGGATCGATGGCTGGACGGAGGGTGCAGAGCCCTGGTTTTACTTTTCTGAGAGATTGGGTGAATTGAGTGCCCCGTTGGTAGGAGCTTTAGAGGATGAAGTGATAATGGGAGGGTCGACTACGGCTAATCTGCATCAGCTTGCAGCCACTTTTTTTGAACCGAGAGCTGGCAGGAATAAGGTTTTGGCGGATGAACTAACCTTCCCAAGTGATATCTATGCACTTCAAAGCCAGTTACGATTGCATGGGCTTGACCCTTCGGCACACTTGGTTCAGGTGAAAAGCCAAGATGGTAAATTCCTTGAAGAAGATGACATCATTGAAGAGATGAACGAGGAAATAGCGTTGATTGTCCTTCCGACGGTTTTATATCGAAGCGGTCAGATACTTGATATGGAAAGGTTAACGAAGGAAGCGCATGCGCGTGGAATCATGATAGGATTCGATGCCTGTCATTCTGTGGGTGCCATCCCGCATTTGTTTGATAATTGGGAAGTGGATTTCGCTTTTTGGTGTAATTATAAGCATTTGAATGGCGGACCAGGATGTGTAGCGGGGTTATATGTGAATCGGAAGCATTTCGCAAGGAAGCCTGGATTGGCTGGATGGTTTGGCTCGCGGAAAGATAAGCAGTTCGCTATGGAACATACCTTTACCCAGGCCAATTCGGCAGGTGCATTTCAAATTGGAACTCCCCATATATTAAGCATGGCTCCCCTTTTAGGCTCGCTTGAAATGTTTGCGGAAGCGGGGATAGAACAAGTTCGGAAGAAATCCTTGAGGCTGACTCAATATCTTATGGATTTAATACAATCGGAATTAACGGGATATGGATTTGAAATTGGGAGCCCAAGGCATGAATCAAAAAGGGGCGGTCATATCATCCTTGAACATCCAGAAGCTGCGAGAATATGTAAAGCATTGAAACAAGAGGCCATCATTCCCGACTATCGTGAACCGAATATGATTCGTTTAGCACCTGTCGCTCTTTATACCTCTTTTCAGGAAGTCTATGAAACTGTACAGGTACTCAAGAAGATCATGGACGGCAGATTATATGAAAACTATGAAAATAAAAGGGGAATCATTGCCTAGAATGGGAGCAACATATGGAGAATAATAAGCTGCAACGTGAATTATCATCGAATCAAATCACTATGATAGCCATGGGGTGTGCAATTGGCACCGGGTTATTTTTGGGCAGCGGCCTTGCGATTTCAACGGCTGAACGGCTGGTCCAAGTGTACTTATCAGCTATGCAATAGGTGCATTCATTGTCCTTCTGCTGATGGGATGTTTGGCGGAAATGACTGTAGCCTATCCAACATCGGGATCCTTTGGAACCATTGCGGAAAAATATATAAGTCCATTTGCGGGTTTTGTTGTGAGGTATTCCTATTGGATAGCGAATGTTCTTGCCATTGGTGTCGAAGTGAGTGCCATCGCTGTTTATATGAAATATTGGTTTCCGGATATACCTGGAAGCATTTGGATTTTTCTTTTTGCTGCACTGCTAATCTATGTAAATGCGACGAGTGTCAATACATTCGGCAATTTTGAGTATGTATTTTCAATGATCAAGATAAGCGCCATTGTCATATTCATTCTACTGGGGGCCTATGTGGTGATTGGCGCCGAACCTTCAAGCGGGATCGGTGTAGAGAACTATGCCAATGATGGAGGTTTTATGCCTTTCGGATTTTGGGGGCTCTGGGTCGCCATATTCATTTCGCTCTTCAGCTTTTTAGGAACTGAGCTGATTGCGGTGACGGCGGGGGAAGCAAAGGACCCGGATATAGCCGTACCTAAAGCTTTGAAGGCAACTGTCTTCAGGCTTGCCACTTTTTATGTACTGACTATCGGGATCATGTTAATGATTGTTCCCTGGCAAGCTGCCGGTATTGATAAGAGCCCATTTGTCAAGGTAATGGAAATCCTGAATGTCCCCGGGGCATCTGGGATAATGAATTTCATTATTTTAACCGCTGCTTTATCTGCAATGAATAGTCAATTATATGCCTCCACCAGAATGATATTTTCATTATCCGAGCAACATCAGGCTCCAGCCCTATTTCAAAAAGTGAGCAGGAAAGGTGTCCCGCTAAGGGCCCTTCTCATATCCACTTTAGGAATATTTCTTGCTGCAGGAGTAAAAGTCCTGCTTCCGGATACTTCATATGCATTCATGATGGGGATATCGATGTTCGGAGCCATTCTAACCTGGTTCATGGTGTTCATTTCCCATTTATATTTCAGGAAGAGGTGGGAGAAATCAGGGGGCCGCAAATTACCGGTTAAAATGTATGGATTTCCATATCTAACGATTCTTGGTGCATTTCTTTTGTTTGCATTGACGGTATCCACCTGGTTCACTGGCCCATTTAAAATCGTGCTCCAGTTCGGGGTTCCTTGGCTGATCTTTCTTTGCATCGTTTATTTATTGATGTCGAAATTCAAAAGAAAGTAAAGGGAAAGAGGGATGGTATGGATAAGGGTCCAAGAGATGAACATCGTTTGGAAGAAAGTATGGTAACTGATTTTGAAAAAGATATGTCCTATGGGGACTATCTGCATTTAAATCAAATTTTATCAAGTCAGCATCGGCTTTCCGGCCATCACGATGAAATGCTGTTCATCATCATTCATCAAACAAGTGAATTATGGATGAAATTGATCATCCATGAATTGACTGCGGCAACTGATCATATTGTGGCAGGACATTTGGAGCCGTCCTTTAAGATGCTATCCAGAGTGGCCAGGGTCCAACAGCAACTAGTTCAATCCTGGAATGTGCTTTCGACCTTGACGCCATCCGATTATATGGAATTCCGGGAGAAACTAGGAAACTCTTCAGGGTTTCAATCATTTCAGAACAGGTTGATAGAATTTGCGATGGGTCAAAAGAATTCGCAAATATTGGCCGTTTTCCGTCATCAGCCTGAGCTTTATGAGTCGATGATGGCAGCCTTGAATAAACCTAGTATTTATGATGCGGCTATAGGGGCTTTGGCTGCAAGGGGGCTTCCCATTGATCAATCGGTATTGAACAGGGACTGGTCTGTCATTTATCAGGAAAATGCAAGTGTTGAAAGCGCGTGGCTGACCGTTTACCGTGATGTGCATAACTACTGGGATTTGTATGAGCTGGCCGAAAAACTCGTTGATATTGGAAGTCAACAACAATTCTGGAGATTCAATCATATGAGCACCGTAGAACGTATCATCGGCAATAAAAAGGGAACTGGCGGATCGTCCGGTGTAAGTTATCTGAAGAAAGTGGTCGAACAGCCATTTTTTCCTGAGCTATGGACATTAAGGACCAAACTGTAAAGAGGGGTGAACACATGAATCAATGGTTAGATATTTCTCAGCGCCTGAATGAAAATACGCCATATTGGCCAGGAGATACGCAATATTCATATCGGCTGAATTCATCAATGGCTGAAGGGTCTTCCGTCAATGTAGGGGAAATCCGGATGAGTACACATTTAGGAACTCATATTGATGCTCCCTATCATTTTGATGAGAATGGAAAAAAAATCATCGAACTCGATCTTGATTTATATATTGGCACTGCTACCGTAGTAAAGGTGGATGCAGCTGAAAGCATTGGCATTAAAGCTTTTGAAGGCATCGAATTGACAGGGGTCCGGCGGTTGTTGGTGGCAACAGGTCAATGGAAGGACCTTAGCCGTTTTCCGGAATGGATTCCACCGGTTGAACCAGATTTAGCTCCCTTCCTTGCAAATAAAGGGGTTAGGCTCCTTGGGCTTGATTTACCTTCAGTCGACTGTCTCGACAGCAAAGAATTGCCTGCCCACAATAAACTGTCAGGCTGCGGAATTCATATCCTCGAAGGGCTGGTCCTTGATGGACTGGAGCCTGGGCTGTACGATTTGGCTGCATTGCCGCTGGCATTGGAAGCAGGGGACGGGAGCCCGGTCAGGGCCGTGGTGAAAAAGAAAGGCTGATTAGGGGGATAATAGGATGGGCAAAATTGGGATTTACGGATCTTCCTTCGATCCGGTCACGAATGTGCATTTATGGACAGCATCCACCATTGCGCATCGTGCTAAGCTGGACAAGGTGATTTTTTTACCTTGCGCAAATGGCCGTATCGATAAACAGATGAAAACAAGCAATGAACACCGTTGGCAAATGCTCGAGCTGGCAATAGGGGGCAACCCGATATTCGAAGTCAGTGATTATGAAATTAATGAACGTGCCGGAACGAGTAAACAATATACTTGGTATACGATGGAATATTTTAAATCACGATTTCCAAAAGACGAAGTTTACTTCATAATGGGTGCAGATTTACTTGAAGATATTGATAATCAGGAGTTGCCGGTACACTTACGATGGAAATTCAGGGAAAAATTGATTGCCAATCATAAATTCATCGTCATGGCTCGGGATGGAATCGATATGCTGAAAATCATATCCAAAAGTCCATTGCTAAGGAATTATGATGATGGCAATACATTTCACCTTATTGATAAAGGCCTTTCCATGGAAATCAGTTCTACATATATAAGGGATGAATTCGCAATGGGCGGGGAACCAAGATATTTACTGCCTGATCAGTGTTATCAGTATATCGTGGAAAATAAGCTTTATCAAAAATCATCCAATTCATAATTGTTGGCAAGGTATTCAAAAGGGCTCGATCTCCCCGGTGGATCGAGCCCTTCTCGTTTAGGGGATTTTTCAACCTGCAAAGCGTGAATGAATTTAATTAAAGGGACATTCAATACCTAGTTGACAACTTGGTGAACTTTGTTTTATGGTAAGGATATACAAAAAATAAAATAATTGCTGATCAGAGAACTGAAGGCATACTATCTCCCGAAAAATAATTGAAGGGAAATAGAATGCCTTTTTTGCTGTAAAAAAAAGGGGGGGAAGCTCATGAAAAAGTTGATGTTATTGACAAGTTTGATTTTAGCCTTCGGTGTACTTGCTGGATGCAACTCGGAAAAAACGAAAGGGGACGGAACATCGAAGTCAGTAGAGCTTTTGAATGTGTCATATGATCCGACAAGGGAATTGTACCAGGAATTCAATGAAGCGTTCGTGAAGCACTGGAAAGAAGAATCAGGTCAGGATGTAACGATTCAACAATCACATGGCGGATCTGGTAAACAGGGCAGGGCTGTCATTGACGGATTGGAGGCGGATGTCGTTACATTGGCATTGGCTTATGATATTGATGCCATTTATGAAGCTAGTAACCTATTAGCGAAGGATTGGCAAAAACGTTTACCGGAGAACTCGACACCATATACATCAACGATTGTGTTTTTGGTGAAAAAAGATAACCCTAAAGGCATTAAAGATTGGGATGATCTGACTAAAAAGGATGTATCCGTCATTACACCAAACCCAAAGACAAGCGGAGGGGCAAGGTGGAATTACCTGGCTGCCTGGGCTTATGCGGAGAAAAATTTCGATAATGACGAAACAAAAGTGAAGGATTTCATGAAAAAACTTTATCAGAATGTTGAAGTCCTGGATTCAGGGGCCCGCGGTGCAACGACCACTTTTGTGGAAAGGGGAATCGGTGACGTACTGATCGCTTGGGAGAATGAAGCCTATTTAACACTGGAAGAATTCGGTGATGACAAATATGAAATCGTCAACCCTTCAATCAGTATATTAGCAGAGCCACCGGTAGCTGTTATCGATGAAGTGGTCGAGAAAAAAGGAACAAAGGAAGTGGCCGAAGCCTACCTGGAATATCTGTATACGGATGCCGGTCAGGAAATTGCCGCGAAAAACTTCTATCGTCCAAGGGATGAGAAGGTTCTCGCTGAATATGGAGACCAATTTGCCAATATCGAGATGGTGACTGTTGATGATACATTTGGCGGTTGGGAAAGTGCCCAGGAAACACATTTTAATGATGGTGGCACATTTGACGAGATTTACCAACAGCAATAAGCATGAAGGAGAAGGTGTGGCTTTAACATCTTCTCCTTCATAAATCAGAAAAAGGGTTGAGGCGAAGCGATGAATATAGTGACTGAAGGTAAACAGACGAAAAAGAGGACCATACCCGGTTTTGGATTGACGATGGGTTTTACGCTACTGTATCTCACCATCATCGTTTTGATCCCGTTATCGATGGTTTTTCTAAACACATTTTCAATGGGGTTCCAGGATTTTTGGGCGACCATAACTGAACCGAGGGTTCTCGCTTCTTATAAATTGAGTTTCTTGACAGCGTTAACTGCGGCCATTGTTAACGCAGTTTTTGGTGTATTGATTGCCTGGGTGCTTACTCGTTATGAGTTTCCCGGCAAAAAGATCATCGATGGACTGGTTGATTTGCCTTTTGCCCTCCCGACTGCCGTTGCAGGGATTACGTTGACCACCTTGTATTCACCGAACGGATGGATCGGGCAATTTTTCAGCTTTAAAGTCGCTTTCACTCCCGCAGGGATCATCATCGCCCTTATATTTATCGGTCTGCCATTCGTGGTGCGGATGGTTCAACCGGTGCTTGAAAATATCGAAAAAGGGATGGAAGAAGCATCTGCCTCTTTAGGGGCGAATCGAATGCAGACATTCATTAAAATCATCTTCCCGGAATTGATCCCAGCGATATTGACGGGTTTTGCCCTTTCTTTTGCGAGGGCACTTGGAGAGTATGGATCCGTTGTCTTCATTGCCGGAAATATGCCATTTAAAACGGAAATTTCCCCGCTGATCATCATGACAAAGCTTGAACAGTATGATTATGAAGGTGCAACAGCTGTTGCAGCCGTCATGCTCATTATTACATTTATAATTTTGTTCACCATCAATATCTTACAATGGTGGACCGGCAAAAGATATTCAGGGAAGTAGGGGGGATATGATGGAACATGATAATTCAGTGGTTGCAAAAGCGAATCACCCAGTCATTATTACGAGAAACGCAACTAAAGAGCCTAAGTCCATACAGTGGATCCTCATTTCCATTGTATTGCTATTTCTCACTTTGTTTTTAGTAGTCCCATTAATCGCAATCTTTGTAAAAGCCTTTGAAAAAGGTGCCGAAGCTTATTTTGCGGCCATCGCCCATCCTGATGCCGTGGCTGCGATTAAGTTAACATTGATCGTTGTCCTCATCACCTTGCCGCTCAATGCCATATTTGGAGTGGTTGCCGCTTGGACCATAACAAAATATGATTTCAAGGGAAAAAACTTCTTAATAACATTGATAGATTTGCCTTTTTCCGTATCACCGGTCATTGCCGGGTTGATTTTTGTCCTTCTGTTCGGCTTACATGGAACACTTGGTCCACTGCTGCAATCACTTGACATTAAAGTGATCTTTTCAATACCAGGGATTGTCATTGCCTCCATTTTCATCACCTTCCCATTCATTGCACGCGAATTGATCCCGCTCATGCAAAGTCAGGGGACTTCTGAAGAAGAGGCATCTCTCACGCTGGGTGCGGGAGGGTTCAAGACATTTTGGTATGTGACGCTTCCCAATATAAAATGGGGACTTCTATATGGAATCAGCCTTTGCAATGCCAGAATAATTGGGGAGTTTGGAGCTGTATCGGTCGTATCGGGACATATACGGGGCATGACCAATACGATGCCGCTTCATATTGAAATCTTATACAATGAATATCAATTTTCGGCCGCTTTTGCGGTTGCATCCCTGATGTCCATCTTTGCAATCATAACGTTGATCATTAAAAGCTTCATAGAGTGGAAAACGGACTTTAAATCAACCAAAGCGAGATAGGAGGAATGAAATGAGTATCATCATTGAAAATGTTACAAAATATTACGGGTCCTATCAAGCACTCCGGAACATCGATCTGGAAATAAAGAGCGGTGAACTCGTAGCCCTGCTTGGCCCTTCCGGATCGGGAAAAACGTCATTACTGCGTATCATCGCAGGCCTTGAACAGGCTGAGAACGGAAAAATCCTTTTTAATGAAGAGAATTACACGCATAAGCATGTAAAAGATCGAAATGTGGGTTTCGTCTTTCAGCATTATGCCCTTTTTCGTAATATGACCATTTTTGATAATATCGCCTATGGATTAAAGGTCCGCCCAAGAAAAACAAGGCCCAGTAAAGAAGTTATCGAACAAAAGGTTACCGAATTGCTTCAACTCGTCAAGCTGGAAGGATATAAAGATCGTTATCCATCGCAATTATCAGGCGGCCAGCGCCAGCGTGTCGCATTGGCAAGGGCACTGGCGGTTGAACCGAATATCCTCTTGCTTGATGAACCATTCGGGGCATTGGATGCCAAGGTTCGCAAAGAACTTCGGCGTTGGCTAAGAAGGCTTCACGACGAATTCAATGTAACGAGCGTGTTCGTGACACATGATCAGGAAGAGGCGATGGATGTTGCTGATCGGGTCGTAATCATGAATGAAGGGAAAATTGAACAAATTGGAACCCCGGAAGAAGTATATGATCACCCTGAAAATCCCTTTGTTTATGATTTTCTAGGCAGTGTCAATCTATTCAAGGGCAACGTGCATAAAGGGAAATTGGTTACTGGCAATGTAGAAATGAATGCCCCGGGCAGTGAAGATGGAGCGGGCACCGGTTATGTAAGGGCCCATAACTTTATCATAGAAAGAGAACCAGCGGAAAAGGATTCGATCGCATCCATAATTGACCACATCCATACTATTGGCCCCATCGTCCGGATAGAAGTCATTCGTCAGGATACAAACGAACCGCTGGAAATCGAACTGACGAAGGAACAATATATGAATCTGGAAATAAGCAAAGGGGAAAGGGTATTCGTCCGACCGAAAGAATTGAAAGTTTTTGTCGACTTTATGGCTGGAATTTAAGAGTGGGTCGAATATTGTCGGAAAAACCGCTGAAAGCGGTTTTTTTTAATAGGCTGTCAGTAAACCTTCCTCTAAGATTGGTAAATGAGCTGAAATCTGTTCCAAAAGGGCTACCGTGCATTCACAGGTGGTAAGTTTTTGCCTGCCAATAGTCCATGGTCCCTTGGTGCTAAACACTAGATAGAAAGTCTTGCATCAAAATGTGAAGGTGATTATGTAAGATATTGGATGTTTTATCACGTGAAAAAGTCGAATCTTTATGTTTAATGTTAAAATTGAAATATAATTGTAATATTGTTATCACGTATTTGACAAAATCTGATGATATACTACGACTTAGATGAAAACATAGTAGAGTTTAAGAAATGTATTTAATATTATCTCAACCTTAGAAGATTACATAAAGAGTAAAAAAAATAGAGAAGAGTTCCCAGCAATTTATTTTGACTAATCATTTTTCATAGAGAAAAAGAAGTGGGTCGATGGAAATGCAAGGGGAGGAAAGCAGGGGAAATGAGTTTGAAGAAAAAACTTATCGTATTGAACACGACAATTATGCTTGGATTAGGAAGCGCTTTTGCCATACCGTCTGTAAAAGCTGAATCTATCACGGATATTCAATCGCAACGTACAGGAATACAATCAGATATTTCAGAGGCAGAACAAGTTATTCAGCAATTGAAAAAAGAACAATCGAAAATGAATGCCCAAATTGCCCAGATCGAATCGGCAATGAAGGAAAATGATCAAAAAATCAAAGATACTAAACAAGAAATTAAAGACACCGAAAAAGACATAGAATCTTTAAAGAAAGAAATTAAAGCGTTGGAAGAAAGAATCGCAAAACGCGAGGAAGTCTTGAAAGAGCGCGCACTTTCTTTCCAAGAGAGCGGCGGGGACGTTGAGTACCTGGAAGTTGTTTTAGGTTCTAAAAGCTTTGGTGAATTCGTTAATCGTGTTGGGGCGGTAGCCACTATCGTGGAAGCTGACCAACAGATTCTTAGCGAGCAGGAAGCGGATAAAGCTGACTTAGAGAAAAAACAAGCGACCGTTGAGAAGAAATTGCAAAGCCTTAAGGATATGGAAGTAGAGCTTAAAGGCATGCAATCGCAAATTGAAGATCAAAAAGCTGAAACTGTCAATATGAAGGCTAAGATCGAAAAGAAAGAATCTGAAACAGAGGCGCTTAAACAATCTTTAGAGAATAAAGATGCTGGTCTAGAAGCACAAATAGCTTCCATTCGTGAAAATATCAAAAAAGAGGAAGAACGTAAAGCATCGGAAAAAGCAGATCTTGACCGTGCTGCTGAAGAAGTGAATTCTTCAAATGCTTCCAGTGAAGAATCATCAAGTTCTTCCAGTGAAGGATCATCAAGTTCGTCTAAAGGAGAGGCTTCGGCAAAAAGTTCGTCTAAAGCTGAATCATCTTCAAATTCATCTAAAAACAGTTCTGCAGCTAAACCTGCAGCAAGTAAAACTGAAACATCAAGTAAGCCAAGTAGTGCAAATACAGGCTCTGCCATTACAGCAGGTTATAAATATATCGGTAACTCCACGTATAAATTTGGTGGCGGAAGAACGGCATCCGATATCGCTAACGGTCTTTTCGATTGTTCAGGATTCGTTGCATGGGCTTATAAACAAGCTGGTGTGAACCTTCCAGCCAGTACGGATGCATTGAAAGGTGCAGGACGTCAAGTATCTAGCAGTCAAAAACAACCTGGAGATTTAGTATTCTTCAATACCTACAAAACTGATGGGCATGTCGGTATTTATGTCGGCGGCGGCAAATTTATCGGTTCCCAAAGTTCAACAGGTGTTGCAATTGCCAATATGGATAGCGGATATTGGGCAAGTAAGTTCAACGGCCGTGTCGTTCGTGTAAACTAATAGTTCAATAATAAGCAGGGGAGAAAATGCCCCTGCTTATTTTTTTGAAAAAAATCAAAAAAAAATGAAACTTATTTTGAATTTCAACGTAAATACTATAAGATAAAACAAGGATAGGTGATGTGGACTTTCAGTTAATCTGGGAAAAGATATAATGAAACAACATTCCATACTATTAAACGGAGGCAAAAAAACATGATGAAAAAATTTATGGCTGCATTACTTACAATTACACTAGCATTCTCGCCAGTCGGCACGTATGTATTCCAGGATCATACGGAGTCAGTCGATGCAAGGGGTTACAAGTCCGGAAAAAGAAGCTTTAACAGCAACAACAATAATAATTCGAATTTCCAAAATAAAGAAACGAAGAAATCCGATGCCACTACTGCCAATAAAGCCAAGAGTGGAAACACATTCGCAAAAGGCGGCTTAATGAAAGGACTTATGCTAGGAGGATTGGCAGGTTTACTTTTTGGTAGCCTATTTGCCAATATGGGAATGCTTGGTTCTATACTTGGTCTATTAATCAACGTGATGGCGGTTGTGGTATTAATCGTTGTAATCCGTAAAATATTCACATATTTCAAAGATAAGAAGAAGAAAGAAGATCCAAACCCATGGAGAGGCTAAAGATTTCCGAACAAGATATCATCAATGCGGTTTGTGTTTACATTGCCCGTAAAAAGCAGGTACAACCTAATGATGTGGAAGTGGAGTTAATGTATGATGATGATTATGGCTTTTCGGCGGAAGCGTTTGTCGATGGCCGGAAACAAGTGTTAATCACCATCAACTTGATAGAAGCGCTTCGTTTATGGCTGGATGAATATATGAATAAAGATCCATACTCAGGTATTGAACTTGTTTTGGATGATGATGAAGGTATAGTGGCTTTGGTAAGTGAAAGTAATAGATAAGTAAAAAAGGATGCCGTAACGGCATTCTTTTTTTATTTAAAAAGTTACAAGTCGTTCGGAAGAAGGAAAAGGATAAAAGAAAAATAGAAAAATAGCAAAGCAAATTAAGCAAAATCCTCGATTACAATTTCAAACTTAGAAAGATTAAGGACGAAATATATTTTCCATTTGTTGAAAAAAATGGACCGTGGAAGTAGGATGGATATATGTTCAAGCCAAAGGAGGAGAAAAAGTGAAAGGGTATATAGAAGATATCACTTTTTTAAATGAAAAGGCCATAAAGTTCGGCAATGAAAAAGTGGAAGGGATACTTGTGCCATCTTTAGGAAGCAATCTGCTTTCATTGAAATACAAGCATAAGGATATTGAGTTGCTGCGAACTCCGGATAGTGTAGAGGAGTATAAAAAAGCTTCCATTTTATACGGAATGCCAATCCTGTTTCCTCCTAATCGAATTGAAGATGGTCAATTTACATATAAGGGGACTTCGTATAAGTTCCCAATCAATGAAATGGAAAAATATAATCATATTCATGGTTTTTTGCATGACATGCCGTGGCAAGTCCGCAAAAAGGAAGTAAACGGGAAAGAAATCGTGATTAATACTGAATTCTCAAGCAGTGATTTTGATCTAAAAGGTAGCTTTCCACAAGATATCACTGTGAATATGTCTTTATCTTTAAGGGCTGAAACATTGGAAATACAATTGGAAATCGCCAACAAGGGCATTGAACCTTTTCCGTGGGGAGCAGGTTATCATACTGTATTCAATTTTCCATTTGGAGCAGTGAGTAAATGGGAGGATTGCAGAATATCCCTTCCCGTCAATAAACATTGGGAGTTGAATGAAAGATCATTGCCCACAGGTGTAATTCATGAAACGGCCAATACATTGGAAATCCAAAACGGTATTAGCTTGGACGGCCGGCAATTTGATGACTTATTTGGCTATGATAAGGAAAGAAATCCGGAAAACGAGTGCATTCTCACTGATCAAGAGGCTGGCATACAAGTCATCTATCAAGGCGATCAACATTTTAAGTTTTGGGTATTGTTCAATCAGGAGGGGTTCGTTTGTCCTGAACCATATACTTGGGTAACGAATGCTCCTAATTTGGATTTGCCTGCAAAATTGACTGGATTGAGGGAGTTATGCTCAGGGGAAACGGTACAGCTGAAAACCAGATTGATTGTGAAAGAAATATAAAAAACACCTAGGCATTTATAAATGCCTAGGTGTTTAAGGTTATGCTTTTTTTCTCATCCAGAGTGGGTATAGGATGATTCCGAATACATATAAGGCAATGCCAAGTATGAATGTATTCATATCGGCTGTACCTGTCTTGATGACCCAAATCGAGTAGATTAACGCCAAGATTGTAATAATGCCATCACGTATCCTTGAGCCTTTCATGATGTCATAGGTTTCCCCGGTCATCACCAGTTTCAATTGATACAGAACGGATGCAAGGTACGGGATCAAGTAAGCAAGTGTAGCGACGATCATCGAAAATTTATAAGCCTCCAAAATCGTACCTGAAATAGTGGAGAATAAGAATATCTGTGTCATGATATTTGTTATAGTCATAGAACGGACAGGTGTGCCATTTTTGTTTGCTTTCGCAAAATAGGCCGGGAACAAGTCCGATTTCGCTGCCTGGTAAGGAACTTCCGAGGCAACGACAATCCATCCGATCGTCGATCCCAATAAGGAAATGACGGCAAGAGCAGCCATTATATACGTGCCGCTTGAACCAACTACTGCTTGTAGTGCGTCAACAAGCGGTTTTTGTGATATTTTCAACTCGTCTTGTGATATGGCACCCATCGTCAATAAAGTAATGCCGATATAAATGGCAACAGCGATAAGTAAACCAAGAATCGTCGCTTTCTTTACATCATTTTGAGACTTGGCACGGTTTGAAAGCATGACGGCAGCTTCGATACCGATGAAGGCCCATAATGTTGAAATGGCAGCAGCGTTCACTTGATCTCCTAAAGAGATTGCAGTTCCCGCCTTATCATAAAATTCAGCTCCGTTTCCTAGATTGGAAGTATCGAAGATGAATATCGTGATAATGATGAAAAATAAGAATCCAAGCACTTTGGTAACTGTAGCAAAAAGATTCATTTTCCCAGCACTGTTAAAACTTCTTACCAAGATTGCCTGAATCCCCCAAAGGGCAGCGGAACATACCGCAAACGTTAATGCTTTACCTAGTTCAAGTTGAAACGAACCCGCTGTATAAATCACTTTTGGACTATGCATCACAGGGAAAAACGTTGATAGATAACCAGCAAATGAAATGATGACAGAAGCTGTCGCAGCCCAATTCGCAGCCCAATACCCCCAAGCCATGCTATACCCTGAAACTCTTCCTTTAACAGGAGATTTAAATAATGATTGAGCATAACTTTGCGGTCCAGCCTTCAAATCAGGTTTCCGGACTGCCAGGTTACCAAACACCAAAGCTATTAGAAAAACTCCAAGTCCAGTAACGATCCATGCCAATGTGGCCCCTAACGGGCTGGATACCTGTGCTAATTGAGCAGGGAGCATGAAAATTCCGCCGCCGACCATATTTCCAATTACGAAAGTGGTCAAAATCAATAAACCCCATTTTTTATTTACCATTTATATCGAACCTTTCTTAAATACAAAGTGTGTGTTAATACCGACAACTTATACTAAAATAGTATATCTCAAATAGTTTAGTTTGGTAAAGTGGTAAATAAGTAAAATGTAAAAGGCGGACTAATCAGAAAATTTAAACACAGGATTGACAAAAGGATAAAAATGGATTATATTAGTAAATACCAAGTTAGTTGGTAAGAATAATGCGGTTTGGCACATTAAATCGTATTTTTCTATAACATTTGCCATTCCCGAATATTGCCGATTAGTTAACTAAAGGCACCCTTACATCTAATCTGTTAGATGGCGGGTGCCTTTTATTTTTTATAGGGAAGGGAGGGAATATGGAGTTCCTATTAACTGGTTATTCTTATACGGAAAGTTAAGTGATGAGGATATGATAGGTGAACCAAGTTCCCAAGAACACATTGAAAGTGGGAAGCGCACATGTGCTTGTCGTGCGAACCTTTTTAACATTAGGCATGAAACGAAGCTTTATTACCAGTAGTGAAGGGGAGATATTATGGAAAAGAAAGAAGAAATGAAAATCAGGCATATCATTTCAAGGTTGGAAGATCTGCAATATGGATCGGTTTTAATAACCGTACATGATGGTGAAATCACACAGGTCGATACCACGGAGAAGAAACGATTCCCATTAGTGAAGGGCCGTGCCGTTAAAGTTAGATGAATGACAGGTATTAAGGGAGCCTTCAATATGAAGGCTCTCAGATTGTAGACAAACTCGATTAAAATCGAGTTTGTCTATTTTTATGGCTTGTA
>NZ_JVPL01000153.1:0-2505 GCF_001054655.1 Bacillus sp. 220_BSPC | reverse complement strand
TGACCGGTTGGCTCCATGCCTACAATCACTTGATTTAACTTACACCCTTTAACAAGTTGGGTAATCCAATCTAGAAACGAATGAAATCCTGCTTTCGTATTTTCAAAGAAACACGTTTTACCCAATTCCAATCCTCTAAAATCTTGTGCTCTCGCGACATGATTGTGCTTGGCTATATCTACTCCGACAATTAAGGTTTCAGAAGTAATTTGAGAGATTTTATGATTTTGGTTATAATTCAATGTGAGACCTCCAAATAGATGTATTGTCCTTTTTAGCTGGCCAGCTCAGGACACATTCATCTTATCAAGAGGTCTTTTTTCGTTCAAACCTCATTTTCAGTTATTACAGGAATGCTGCCCCGTTAGTTCCATAAAAAAAGCTGCCTTAAAGACAGCTCCGATCTTCAGCTAACGCACCCGTTATTTTTAGTACATTTCTTCACAAATATAAGAACAAGAGCTGCCAATGCAACTCCCTTATTTGAGTAAAGCACCTGTTAGTTGAAGAAATCATATCCTTGCTTAGCTTCTCAAATAAACAACACTGTTTCTTCGTTCTACTTGAAAATTTAAATCATCCTTACTATTAAGCATATAAACTGCATCTTTATAATTCTCAGATTCAAAAGATATACCGTATCCATTATTCTCAGGATAACCATATAAATAGCAGACCACTTTTCCATCGTTCAAGAATACAATTTGATTCATTCCTTCATTTACAGTTGCGTTAATAGTATCCCATTTATAACCTACCGTTTCATATATATGTTCTGACGGGGTATATGGTTCAAAGGAATATACTACATCCCAGTCAAACGGTGTTACTTCTAATAAATTTATTGTTTCAACGGAATGTCCAATTGATAACACTTCTTCTTTTAACAACTCTTCGTTTACATCCCATAAATCTTTCTTTAATAGATTTATAAAGATAGCTATACAAATAATACCCAAAGCTATAATTAATACTGTCTTTTTAGATTTCATAACTATACTCCACCTTGAACAACAACCTTCCTAAAAAATATTCTATTTCATTATAACAATTATTTATAAAAATGGAATGTATTCACAATTAACTAACCTGCCCCGATGGTTCCATAAGAAAAAGCTGCCTTAAAGACAGCTCCGATCCTCAGCTAACGCACCAGGTTAGCTTTTTAAAAAATAAGCATGCTAGTTTACATTAGTATGGTGTTAATAATTTATTTGCTGCTTATCTTTACTATAGACAATGATTTTATATTCATCATCTTTTATGGTCTTTTTAACCTCTTCCGATTCTAAAAAGTCCCTAATTGTATTTTCAACTTTAGATCCAAGTTGTTTACTATCCGGATTAGAAGAAGATATAGTGGTTTTAATATATAAGGTCATCGGCTGAGGATGCGCTGAAAAAGAAAAACCGTTTACCTGATATTCTTTTTTGCTATACAGCCCATCAATAATTGTACTTATGACTCTGCCCCACCTATTCTCCTGCTCTCTTATTTTTAAGTTAATTTTGTTGAACTTTAATGTATATTTCTGATCCGTTTCTTTCGTTATTACATTTTGAACCAGTTCTTTTATATTTTCAGCATCTTTTTCAGTAGTAGGTATCCCAATATTAATAATTAAATCACCTGAATTATTCAGTGTACCCACTTGGGTAGTAACATCATGATAATTATGTTTTTTCAATTCTTGATCCAAAGCTCTTTGAACTTTTGAAGCTTCTTCATATTTCTTTATTGTTTCTGGACTTGGTTTTTCTTCATCCATGACCTTGTTTTTAATTACCTTGATTGTATAACCGTCATATTCTCTCGACCTTAATACCTCCAAGGCAGTTTCTTCTACATCTTTACGTACATCCTGAAAATATTCCTCTGACCCATCTACTCTTATTTCTATTTTGTTATCTCCATTAGTACCTATTCTAGTTTTATAACCCTCGTTCTCTAATCTTTCTTGTATCGATATAAAAATATCTTTTGTATGTAACACTTTATTTAAATAAGGGATTTTTGACATAACCTCTGCCATTGCAGGGGAGATAAAAGCTGCGCCAATAAATAAACTAAATAATATGACCAACGCGATACCAGAGTATGTTAACTTCCTGATCCAACTTAATTTGATAGGGTGCTTATTTCTCTCTTGGGACTCCAACTTTTCAATATCAGAAATGATTCGTTTTTTCAGTTCTTGTTTTTGCTTTGTTTTCCACATTAGATCGGCATTTAACTTCTTTAAGGAGATATCTAAATCAGTATCTTCATATTGTTTTTTCATCCAAATACCCCTCCTTTATTAGTTGTTTTTTTAATGCTGGAATAGCTCTAAAAAGAGTTGATTTAACTTTACTCTCAGACCAACTCAATATCTTTGCTGTATCCTCAATGGAAAAACCTTTGATTTTTCTTAAAACGATCACCATTCGATATGTATCTTTGATTTCCCCTAACGCTTTATATAGTTCAGATGATTCCTCTTTTATTCGAATCATTTCTTCAGG
>NZ_JVPL01000152.1:0-55342 GCF_001054655.1 Bacillus sp. 220_BSPC | reverse complement strand
ATGTATGAGATTACTTACAGACTGTAGCTATGATATAAGTTAATCTTAATACCATACTATTCTTTAGGAGTTCATAACATGCTAATTAAAACAGTAGCCATCTATAATCGAATCTCAAGGGATAATAACGAATCTGAAGATGTTCTACTTAATCACAGGACAATTACTAAAAGATTATGCGAATCAAAATCATATAAGTACAAGTTATATGAAGAGATTGAATCGGGAGGCAAGTTTGAAGAGAGAAAAGTCCTATTACAATTACTTAAAGATATTGCACAAGGCTTGTATGATGGACTAGTTGTAGTTGAACTCAGTAGGATTGCTCGTGATAATCTCTATTCACAAATGATTGCAAAGGTATTAGAAGAGAATGATGTACCTATCATCACTCCAAGCAGAATATTCAATCTGAACGATGAATCAGACCGTTTTATGTTTGATGTATCTTTAACATTTATATAATTCTTCCTGTGTAGGTTTCATTTTTAAGTATGGTATTAATAGAAGTTAAAGTGAATGCTTTACCAGTTCTCGTTTTTTGTCCTGTTAGCTTTCTAACGATAGTGGGGATTCCATTACCGTTCTCAGCATAGTTGAATATCTGTCGAACAAGGTTAGCTTCTGATTCAACTATTACAAGCTTCTTGTCATCCCCTCGTATGTATCCAACGGGAGGGACACCTTGCACCCATTGACCTCGTCTTACACCTTCTATTTTACCGTTCCTCATTCTGCGAATGATAGTTTTTAACTCTTTACTTGATATCATCGATTCATAACGTGCGTAATGCTTCGAGTTTGTAGAGCTAACTCTTCACAAGTGTTATTAGACTAAAACAGTATAAAACAATGTAGCTGAAGTCAACCTGGGTGCAAACTAAATATAATACCTTTTATGACCTCCTATTTAACTAACTAATCCCTCCTTGTCCTTGTCCTTGCACACCCACCTATTTACAAAGCATATGATAAGTTGACTATTTAACATCTGGAGGACAATCAATAATGTATTCAAATGAAGATTTCTATAATTATCATCCATATTATAATGGATATTTTCGTCAAACGAATGACACCCAATTAGCAAGCGATATTCAGAAAGCAATTAATGCGGAGTTTAGTGCTATTGCTTGTTATGAAAAGTTAGCCAATAACGCACCTACACAAGATGAAAGGAACAAAATACTTGAGATTCAAAAAGATGAAAGACGTCATCTTGAAGAGTTCAGCGGAATTTATACAAATTTAACAGGTAGGCAGCCCACTTATAAAATCACTGAAGAATGTCCTGAAAAGTATAGAGCAGGAATCGAATTTGCCTTTAAAGATGAACAAGAAGCCGTTGATTTTTATTTAGATATAGCAGATAAGGCACAGGATACTTTCATTAAAGAAAGATTTCGACGTGCAGCAGCAGACGAACAAAATCACGCTGTATGGTTTTTGTTATATTTTTCAATAAATCCAAAGGTAACGCACACCGAACGGCAAGTCAGAAATAAAATTGAGGTAAAAGATTATGGACCGAAACCATTTGTAGTGAATATCAATGAGGCTACGAAGCAAAACAGTACCTATCGTACCGCTTTATGGACAGGAAAACATTTGCAAGTTACATTGATGAGTCTTAACGTTGGTGAAGATATTGGTTTAGAAATTCACCCTAACCTTGACCAATTTTTACGTATTGAAGAAGGTCAAGGGATTGTTCAAATGGGCAAGAGAAAGGATAATTTAGACTTTGTAAGAAACGTTTATGATGATTCTGCCATTATGATACCTGCAGGAACATGGCACAATGTAACCAATACAGGTAATACCCCTTTAAAACTTTACTCGATATATGCTCCTCCACAACATCCATTGGGTACGGTTCATGTAACTAAAGAAGATGCAATAGCTGCGGAAGAAGGCTACGGTCATGGCAATGGAGATACAACAGTTATTTCTGGTAAGACTCCAGATGAATGGATACGGTACACTGAATTTTTGGTAAAAGAAGGGTTAGAGGATGTTAAAAGAGGAATAAATGCAACACACATTCTTCAAGAATTTATTCTAATGGGAGTTCTTGTAGGGAAAGGATATTCTCCCGAAAAAGCATATGAAACAGTAGAAGAATGGGAACGTACAGGAGAATCAAAACTTCTTCAGCAAAGCAAAAACATGTAGAATTAGAGAATTTTGGATTGGCGAATCCCTTTTATTACTACATTAAAGACATAAAACAAAATGTCAAATCCACGATCGGGTTGCTGAGGAAGAGAGAACTAAGATAAAGGCTCGCCAAGCTGAAGGCATAGCATCGGCAAAGGCACAGGGTAAACACCTAGGAAGACCTAAAACATCTATTACATCCGAATTTGAAGAGGCTTATAAGTAATGGAAAGCAGGAGATACCACTGCAGTTGAAGCAATGAAGAAATCAAATATGACTAAGGCTACATTCTATCGTAAGGTTAAGGAATATGAAGCAAACTAAGGAGACTCCATCAAGGTGTCTCTTTTTGTTTAACAAGTCCACATGGGGGGGTATATTTCAACATTTTCACTGGTGTCTTTGGCAGGTTATACCCATAGTCGGTTCATCACACGCCATAAAAAATTCAGACTTTCTTTAGCTAGAGTAGAGAAAAAAAAGAACCCTCTTTAAAACATTTCATATGTATGAAATGAAAGAGGGTTCTAGCACAAAATTATAAGTGAATGAAAGTCTATTTTTTCTTGCTCATTAGATGACGGTCTAAAATAAGGCCGGGGCTCCGAATCACCTTCTGGACCTCTGAAGACTTCTCTTCGCCCTTGGCGGTCCCAGCACTTCTGACATGATGATGCCATCAATCAGCTGCTTTTTGCCGAAAGACGGTCCTTTCCGATAGACCGGACTGTTTTTATCAGAAATCGTTGATGTAAGTTGATCTGCCTTCGCTTTTTGATACAAACGCTCTTGATCATACTTCTGTTGAATCCGTCTAAGCTCCGCAATCCTTTCATTCGCTTCGTTCTTCGTCTCATCGATCACTTCTGCAGCCTGTGCTGGCTGCTGTTCGACTTTCCTTACGGGAGCAGGAGCAGGCGTTTGCTGCTGATTCCCTTGCTGCATTTCACCTTGAAGCTCCTGCATGACCTCCTGCCATTTCTTTTTCGGAGGGGTGTTAGGATTTTGAGCCTGTTTTTTCTTTCCTAACATGGACGTTAAAATACCGATCAAGACAATGATAAGGAATGGGTTCTTGAGAAAGAAATCAATAAAATCTCCCATTTAAAGACCTTCCTTCCCTGACCTAATAATTATTATGGTTATTGTTGTTATCTTTTGGATTTTCGGATATTTTACTGATGGAACCGCGCATATCCGTATCGGCCGTGATATTTTGGATATTCATATAATCCATCACTCCAAGGTTTCCGCTTTTCAGTGCATCGGCCATGGCCAGCGGAACTTCCGCTTCGGATTGAACAACCTTCGCTCTCATTTCCTGAACACGGGCAACCATTTCCTGTTCAAGTGCAACAGCCATCGCACGTCGTTCTTCGGCCTTTGCCTGGGCTATTTTCTTATCGGCTTCGGCTTGGTCCGTCTGTAAGATGGCCCCGATATTTTTACCGATATCCACTTCAGCAATATCAATGGAAAGAATTTCGAATGCCGTCCCTGAATCCAACCCTTTCGATAAAACCGTTCTTGAAATCAAATCGGGATGTTCCAGTACATCCGTATGCATTTGCGAAGCACCGATCGTCGATACGATCCCTTCCCCTACACGGGCAATGATCGTCTCTTCACCGGCACCACCGACCAGGCGTTCAATATTGGCCCGGACCGTGATCCTTGCCTTCGCTTTCACTTCAATACCATTCATCGCTACACCTGAGATGAATGGAGTTTCGATCACTTTCGGGTTAACGCTCATTTGAACGGCTTGCAGTACATCACGACCGGCAAGGTCAATGGCTGCACCCCGTTCGAATGGTAACGTGATATTGGCGCGTTCTGCAGCAATTAATGCATTCACCACTCGATCGACATTACCGCCTGCAAGGTAATGGCTCTCCAATTGATTCGTCGAAACATTGATTCCAGCCTTATGGGCCTTGATAAGGGGATTGACGACCCTGCTTGGTATAACACGGCGAAGCCTCATCCCAACTAATGTAAATATACTGATTTTGACTCCTGCCGCTAAAGCGGAAATCCATAACATGACTGGTACGAATGTGAAAAACACTGCCAATACGATGATAGCAGCAATCACTGCCAGTACAATAAATATCGTTCCTGAAGTTATCACTTAATGATTCATCCTTCCTGTATCTTATAATTTTAATTTGAATCCGGAATTTCCCGGACGACTACCCTTGATCCTTCAACTTTAACGATAATGATTGACGAACCTTTGGAAATAAAGCTTCCTTCGGTCACGACATCCACTCTTTCTTCTTTGACCAAAGCTGTTCCTGAAGGCCTCAAATCTGTAAGGGCCTTCCCTTCTACACCTAATAAATCCAAACGATTCGGATTGCTGACATATCCTTGTTCCGTTTTTGTTGCATCGGTTAATATCATTTTCCTGAAAAATTTCATCTGTTTTCCAAACACCTTTACAAGTAGGATGAATACCAAAATGGATACGGTGACCGCAATTAGCAAGGATATCGTCATATGGACCGGATCACCTGTCGCAAGGAACAGACTCCCCACTATCGCTGTAAACCCGAGCAGCCCGATAATCCCCCCTGGGATAAAAAATTCAATCAGTACGAGAATGACCCCAATGATGAACAGCGCTAACGATTCGTATCCGGTGATACCGGCTACAAGATGACCATAGAAGAATAAGACAAGACTGGTGATTCCAATTACGCCCGGAATTCCAAAGCCGGGTGAAAACAATTCCATCACAATCCCGATTCCCGCTATCGTTAATAAAATGGGAACGACGATCGGGTTGGTCAAAAAGCGGGCTAGCTTCTCAGGAAAGCTTTCTTCGATTGACCGAATATCAGCATCTTCAACCCCAAGTATACTATACAGCTCCGCTTTTCCAGAGACAGTGCCTTCGCTATACCCAGCCTTTTTTGCCTGTTCGGCTGTAAATGTCAGCAACTTCCCTTTTTCCGCTCCATATTCGGGTAGATCGATGTCAACATCCGCCATCGCCTGGGCGTATATGGGATCACGTCCATTTTGTTCAGCAGCAGTCTTCATGGCAGCCAACCAATAAGATTGCGCTTTCTTACTTGCAGCGTTCCCTGTTGAATCAATCACAGCTGCAGATCCCATGGTGGCACTCGGAACCATATAGATCTCATCCGCACTTAAAGAAATGTATGCCCCTGCAGATAAAGCCCTATTATTGACATAGGCAACTGTCTTTATTGGTGAATCCGCCAGTAACTTTGCAATTTCCCCTGCTGCATCCACAGCACCTCCAGGGGTATTCACCTCGAAAACGACAAGATCTGCATCTGCTGCTTCAGCAGTGGTCAGTGCTCGTTCCAAAAAGGCCGAGAGTCCCTTTTCCACCGTTTCTTCAATGGGTACATGGTAAACGATCTTCTCGTTTGCAGATACCGTCGCTCCACCAAAGGAAGACATGGTGAACAGCAATCCAAATAGGAGTACAGATAAATAACGCCAAATTTTCAACGGAACGCCCCCTTTCCCGTATTAAACGCGGTAAGTGTCCCATTATCCAGGAACTTACCAGTAAATTCAGCCCGCAACTAAAATTCGAATAAGGAGCAATTGAAGCAACCCTTTACCCTGTTCTTTAGTTATTACGTATGTATATGAAAAAGGTTTCAAAAAAAGCAAATAAAATTAAAAGTGCCACAATTATCTTGGGCTTCGTTTCAATAATATACGCATAAAATTCATGAAATACACAAAAACCACAGGCAATTTGCCTGCGGTTAGGTTTCGAGTTTTAAGTTTAGAGTTTAAGATAGATGTTGTTGTACTAATTTGTTAACTAGAGAACCATCCGCTTTACCTTTAACTTTAGGCATTAAAGCTCCCATAACTCGGCCCATATCTGCTTTGGATGTTGCATTGACTTCTAAAATCGTTTCGTTAACGATTTTAGAAATGTCTTCTTCTGAAAGTTGCTGAGGCATATATGCCTCTACGTATACTAGTTCGGTGCGGACTTTATCCACGAGATCTGAACGACCTGCGTTTTCAAACTCCTGGAGGGAGTCTTTGCGTTGTTTTAATTCGCGAGAGAGCACTGTCAATTCTTCATCATCTGTTAAATCCTGTCTCAGCTTCAAGGCTTCGTTTTGAATAGAAGCTTTCAGCATCCGAATAACAGATAGTTTGTCCTTTTCCTTGTTCTTCATCGCTTGTTTCATATCATTATTTAAACGCTCGAGAAGACTCATCTTTCCACCCTCTCTTAGAATTTACGTTTTCTTGCAGCTTCAGACTTTTTCTTACGTTTTACGCTTGGTTTTTCATAAAATTCACGCTTCCTAGCTTCCTGAAGCGATCCTGCTTTAGATACAGTACGTTTGAAACGACGAAGAGCATCTTCAAGCGATTCGTTTTTACGAACAACGGTTTTAGACATCTCTTTCCCTCCCTCCGAAAACAACACACTAACTCAAGTTGTCAACATGTTATACATGTACTAAACAATTATAATATATCATCTTTAGCAGGTCAACCAATAAAATCAAACTTATTTTGAATATAATCAAGTTATTATCATAATTTTTCACCAAACGATGATTCAACTTGCATGAAAATCCAATTTATAGCATGTCTCCCGTTAATGGGCCATAAGCTTACTATGAGGTGACAGTCATGCATGAGCTATTTTTATTCATTTTATTCATTGCGATATTTCTGGCAGGTATGTCAGTTTTACGAATCGGACTGTTCAATATGTCCGGTGCAGCATTAAAAACATTTCTCTCAAAGGTTACGGATAAGCCATGGAAAGGCTTCTTGGCCGGAACCATCTTTACCGGGATCCTGCAGAGCAGCTCGGCGGTCATGGTCATGACGGTCGGCCTTGTTTCCGCAGGAAGCTTAACATTCCCGCAAACAATCGGGATTATTCTTGGAACGAATATCGGATCCACCTTTACAGCAGAGTTCATGACTTTCTCTTTGGATCGCTGGATCATTCCCGGTGTCGTAAGCGGCGCTTTCCTTTGCTTCATGCCAAAAGCATTGCCGAGAAGCCTAGGAATGTCCCTGATCGGAATCTCGGCCATCTTCGCGGCGATGAGCGGTTTTAAAACGCTTTCGACACCTATTGCAGCCTATCCATCCATACAAACGCTTATCCAGTACATAGAGGGCCATATGAGTTATGCCCTGATTGCCGGGTTATTATTGACGGCACTCATTCACTCCAGTTCTGCAACCATCGGGATAGCCATGAGTTTTTTGATGAATGGGGAGTTATCCGTGTCCTCGGCAATCATCATCATGCTCGGATCGAATATCGGCACTTGCATCACCGGATACATGGCCAGCATCGGTTCTGGCAGACAAGCTGCCTTCACAGCTTATGCACATATTTGGCTGAACATCATCGGGGTTGCCGCATTCCTGCCTTTTGTGGACATCCTGGAAAGTACGGCTGCCTATTTCACCGAAAACAAAGGGACACAGCTCGCGCATGCCAGTGTCATTTTCAATATCTTGACTTCTTTGGCCGTCTTGCCATTCGCACGGCGATTCTCCAACCTCATTCTTTTGGTGCATCGGCCACACTTAAAAAAATAAGAGCTGTCCAAAAGTCATTGGCAACTGACTATGGGACAGCCATAAATAAGATAGACATAACCTAAACGCATGGATATTAAGGGCGGTAAACGATTTCAGCTAATCTTTTTATCATTAGTTTTATGGTTCAATAAGCTCAAACCACTCAATAATACAACAGCTACTATCAAAATCAGCAAACTTTCATTAGAGAATGATGTTAGACAAAAAGCAGTTACTGCCATTATAAATAAAACGGTTATTGAAGTGTAAAATTTCACCATGCATTAAACCATTCAAAATGAAAACCCAATTTAATATAAGCATGTTTACACCCTGTTTGATACCTCCTAATATCTATTAAATCCACAATAAACTTATTTTTGAATGTATGGGTTCCAAAAATGATACAGGTCCTCTTTTTTATGGAAGAAATAAGCCAATAAAATTGCCAGTTGAATTATTTTTGGAATCAATAAAAAACAGGCGGAGAAAAAATAATTCATTGTTCTCCGCCTGCTTTGTTTTAGGGAATTATACGGTCCTTACAATATCAATAATCGGAATCAGCTGTTAAGCCCTTCACGATGGAGACACCTGCACTCGCTCCAATTCTTGTTGCACCAGCTTCAATCACATTCTGGGCATCGCTCGTGTTGCGGACCCCGCCTGAAGCTTTGACACCGATATTAGGGCCAACCGTTTTTCTCATAAGCGCGATATCTTCAACTGTCGCTCCGCCGGTCGAAAAACCAGTTGATGTTTTCACATAATCCGTTCCGGCTTTTACGGCCAATTCACATGCACGGACTTTTTCTTCATCGGTCAATAAAGAAGTTTCAATGATCACTTTTGAAAGAGCCTTACCAGTGGATGCCGCTACCACAGCACGAATATCCCGCTCTACCAACTCATCATCCTTGTCCTTCAATGCGCCGATATTGATCACCATATCGACTTCGTGAGCACCATTGGCGATGGCATCTTTCGTTTCAAAAGCTTTGGTTTCCGGTGTGGTTGCACCTAGAGGGAAGCCGATAACCGTACAAACCTTCACTTCTGAACCTTCCAAAAGTTCACTTGCATATTTCACCCAAGTTGGGTTTACGCATACGGAAGCAAAGTTATACTCTCTCGCTTCTTCGCATAATACCTTTATTTGCTCTTTGGTTGCATCTGCTTTTAATAACGTGTGGTCAATTAAACCTGCTACATTTTGTGACATTAATAAATCCTCCTCAAAAACAATCTATACCTAGTTGTACGTACCTCTCATGATACCATAGTTTAACCAGTTTGACGATATATATAGTCTTTACCCGAAAGTGCCAAGAAAACACATCTAAAAAAGGATAATAAAAAAAGACAGCGATTAACCGCTGTCTTAGATATTGGATGCTTGTTGTAACGGAAAATCCTTCACGACCGTCACGAACTGCCCTTCACTAAATGGATAGCCAGATTTTGTGATTTTAACTTTGACGATTTCACCGACCATTTCTTCCGATGCCGGGAAGACGACTTTCATGTAATTATCTGAGTAGCCCTCATAAAGTCCATTTTCCAACTTCGTTTCAGGAATGACTTCCAGAACTTCCCCCTCGAATCGGGAGGCATACTCTTTTGCCAACTGATCCGACAACGTAATAAGGCGGTGGACTCGTTCATTTTTGATATCTTCATCCACTTGATCTCCCATACGGGCAGCTGGAGTCCCTGTCCGTTTTGAATAAGGGAAAACATGAAGTTCGGAGAATTTATATTTTTCTATAAAGTTATATGTCTCCATGAATTCTTCTTCAGTTTCACCCGGGAAACCTACGATGACATCAGAGGTAACAGCAAGACCCGGAAGTGCAATTTTCAGCTTTTCGATTCGATCACCGAAGAAATCCATCGTATATTTACGTCTCATCCGTTTTAGAACGGTATCGGAACCCGATTGGATTGGTATATGCAAATGACGTACCACTTTTTTCGAATTCGTCAGCACTTCAATGATCTCATCTGTAATTTGGCTGGCTTCAATGGATGAAATACGGATACGCTTCAGCCCATCGACTTTTTCCAAGTCCCGCAGCAGCATCGCCAAATTATAGTCTTTCAAATCATCTCCGTAGCCGCCCGTATGAATTCCGGTAAGGACTAGCTCTTTATAGCCTGCCTCGACAAGCTGTTCAGCCTGGTGAACGACTTCCTTTGGATCGCGGGAACGCATCAAGCCACGTGCCCAAGGAATGATGCAGAAAGTGCAGAAATTATTGCAGCCTTCCTGAATCTTCAGTGAAGCGCGTGTACGGTCTGTGAAAGCAGGTACATCCAACTCTTCGTAGACACGGTTTTTCATGATATTTCCTACGGCATTGATTGGTTCACGCTCAACCTTGAATTGCTCAATGTAATCAAGCAGTTTAACCCTGTCTTGTGTTCCTACAACAATATCCACACCTGGTATGGCCATGATTTCTGCCGGCGATGTCTGTGCGTAACATCCCGTTACCGCTATGACGGCATTCGGATTCTTACGAATGGCACGACGGATGACCTGACGGCTTTTCTTATCGCCAGTGTTTGTCACCGTGCATGTGTTGATGACATATACATCTGATGTATTTTCAAACTCAACACGATCATATCCCCCAGTTTTGAATAATTGCCATATAGCCTCTGTTTCATAATGATTCACTTTACAGCCTAATGTATGGAAAGCGACCGTTGCCATTTTTCATCACCTCAAAAGTTCTACATGATAAGAAACAGCGGAAAGTGCATATAAAGGTGCTGTTTCAGTTCTTAATATTCTTGGTCCAAGACCGCAAGCCATAAAACCGGCATCAGTCAGTTTTTCAATTTCCTTATCTGCTAAACCACCTTCAGGCCCAAAAACGAATAGGATGGATTGCCCAGCAGTAATATCTTTCAAGACAGAAGCGAGTACAGAAGTTTCCCCCCGTTTTGCCTCTTCTTCAAAAGCGATTAATTTATGATCGAAACCGGAAGCATACCCAGCTAGCTGATCTGCCGTCATCGGTTCCTTGATGGCAGGGATAACCGTGCGGTGAGATTGCTCAGCCGCCTCTTTTGAAATCTTCTGGAGCCTCTCCAATTTCTTGCCTACCTTTTTGTGGTCCCATTTTACCACCGAACGAGCAGCAATAAAAGGGATAAATTCAACGGCACCCAGTTCAGTGCCCTTTTGAACGATATATTCCAATTTATCCCCTTTAGGCAGACCGCTCGCAATCACTACCCTTACAGGAAGTTCCTTTTCTTCATTCTTCCATTCGGTTACCGTACCTAGTACGGCATCATCAGTAATTTCCGAAATTTCCGCGATAGCCGTCATGCCATTACCTTTCACCGTGATGATCCGCTCACCTGGTCCCATTCTCATCACCCTGGCGATATGGTGAAAATCATCACCTGATATCGTCACCATGTTTCCATTGATATCTGCTTCGTTAAGAAAATACCGTTGCACACTGCCACCTACTTCGTCTAGTCTAAATAACTCACAGGCTAACAGTCAGGAATCCAGAATGCAAGCCGTGCAAAGATTCAAGCTAAAAAAAGGTACTCTGACTATCAAAAAAACCGATAATCAGAGTAACTTTTCCAATTAAGCATTTCTTTTTGCGATTATTGCCACCCAATCTTCCATCAAGATCGTTTCCTCAACGGTGAAACCAGATGCTATAATCGCTTCCTTCACATCTTGTTTCTTAGTTTGAATGATTCCGGAAGCGATGAAATATCCGCCAGGTTTAACGACTTTCGCTACATCATCCGTAAAACGCATGATCACTTCGGCAAGAATATTAGCCACGACGATATCCGCTTGTTCATTTACACCATCCAGTAAGTTGCCTTGTGACACGGACACTTTATCCTGCACGTTATTTATTTCAACGTTTTGCTTGGCTGACTGTACTGCCACTTCATCCAAATCAAGTGACTGGATTCGTTTTGCATCCAATAATGCAGCTGCAATGCTTAGAACACCAGAACCAGTTCCTACATCAACGACTAAATCCCCAGGCGTTACTGTTCGTTCCAGCGCTTGGATGCACATGACCGTCGTCGGGTGTGTTCCCGTTCCGAAGGCCATGCCTGGATCAAGTTCAATGATCAATTCGTCACTGCTTACCGGAGTATAGTCTTCCCACGTTGGCACGATGGTAAAACGTTCGGATATCTTGACGGGGTTATAATATTTTTTCCAAGCCGTCGCCCACTCTTCTTCATTCACTTCACTAATTGAAACAACATTTTTCCCAAGGTCAATATCAAAAAGAAGGAGATTATTGATTGATTCCTTAATAGCATCAATGGTATCGCCAAGGAAGCTGTTAACGGGCAGATAAGCCTTAATGACTACACCTTCATCCGGATAATCATCGGGGTTTAAGTGGTAGATTTCGCCAAAAACATTTTCACGTTCCTTGACTAATTCTAGAGGATCCTCAATGACAACACCGCTCGCACCTGCCTCATGAAGAATATTCGAAACAGGTTCAACCGCTTCATTCGTTGTTTGGATTGCAAATTCAGACCACTTCATAATCTACCAACTCCCAATTTGTTCTTTTTACTTTTATTCACCTATCTTTAAAAGCACGCTTTACTTTTGAGAAAAAGCCATCTTCTTGTTCATCAACACCTTGTCCGCTGATATCACTGAACTCACGAAGCAGGTCCTTTTGTTTTTCCGTTAATTTCTTAGGGGTGACCACTAATACGACCACATGCTGATCTCCTTGGCCATATCCTCTGACATTCGGAACTCCTTTGCCCTTTAAACGGAAACGAGTGCTAGTTTGTGTACCTGCTGGAATCTTCAGCTTCACTTTTCCATGCAGCGTCGGAACTTCTATTTCATCGCCTAATGCTGCCTGGGCAAAAGTAACCGGCATTTCACAATAAATATCATCGCCATCCCGTTCAAAGAATTCATGGCTGCGCACATGGAAGACTACATACAGGTCTCCTGCGGGACCGCCATTGATTCCAGGCTCGCCTTGGCCTGTTACACGCAACTGCTGGCCATCATCAATTCCTGCTGGTACCTTGACTTGGATTTTTTTGCGTTTTTGGACTTTTCCGTCGCCGCCGCATGTTGAACATTTATTAGGAATGATTTTTCCTGTTCCTTGACAATGGTGACATGCTCTCCGGTTCACAATCCTTCCGAACGCTGTGTTTTGTTCAACATTCAATTGACCGGTTCCCTGACAATGTGAACAGTTTTCCACCTTTGTACCTGGTTTGGCACCGGATCCTTTACATGTACCGCAATCCTCTTCACGCGGAATTTCGATCTCAGTATCTTTTCCGAATGCAGCCTCTTCAAACGAAAGCGTCATCGTATACTGTAAATCCGCTCCTTGACGCGGTGCATTAGGATCTCTCCTGCGTCCGCCGCCACCAAAGAAGCTACTGAAAATATCTTCAAAACCGCCGAAACCGCCAAAGTCCTGACCGCCAAAGCCTTGATTGGGATCTGTATGTCCGAATTGGTCATAATGGGCTTTTTTCTGTTCGTCACTCAATACTTCGTAAGCTTCCTTGATTTCCTTGAATTTATCCGCAGCATCGTCCGCTTTATTAATATCAGGGTGATATTGTTTGGAGAGCTTTCGATACGCTTTTTTGATTTCATCCTTCGAAGCACTTTTCGAAAGGCCTAACACCTCATAATAATCGCGTTTACTCATATCTAAAATCCACTCCCGATTCGATTCACATAAAGGTAATATTATCACTGAACGAAGATAATAATCAACTAGAAAAGTACAAACGGCTTTAACACATTTTTGCAAATGGCATTGCCAGCCCCAATTTGCACACATTTTTCTCTAAAATCCCACGATTCCCCATCAGTGATTGCAACAATGTTTCCATTCACTGTAAAAAAAGTCAAAGTCAAGATAACCTGACTTTGACTTTTTTACAATGGAGCAGAATACTGCCCGATATATCAGTGTCCCGATTGGGGCACTTTTTATTTTTTCTCTTCTTCGTTTACTTCAGTGTATTCAGCATCAACGACATTATCGTCTTGAGCAGACTCGCCAGCACCCGCTTCGCCAGCTTGCTGAGCTTTTGCCGCTTCTTCATAAAGCTTCATTGTCAAAGCTTGAACGATTTCGTTAAGTGCATCTTTTTTCACGCGGATTTCTTCAAGCTCATTTTTCTCGATTGCAGCTTTCAGTTCACCCTTCGCTTCATTCGCTTTTGTCACTTCCGCTTCGTCCACTTTACCTTCTAGATCTTTAAGCGTTTTTTCCGTTTGGAAAACTAATTGATCTGCTTCGTTACGAAGTTCAACTTCTTCTTTACGTTGTTTATCGCTATCGGCATTTTCTTCCGCTTCACGTACCATGCGTTCGATCTCTTCATCAGAAAGGCCAGAAGATGATTTGATGGTGATTGCTTGTTCTTTGTTCGTACCAAGATCTTTCGCACGAACGTTCACGATACCGTTTTTATCGATATCGAATGTCACTTCAACTTGCGGAACTCCACGCGGTGCCGGTGGAATGTCACTCAATTGGAAACGACCAAGAGTTTTGTTATCCGCTGACATTGGACGCTCACCTTGAAGGACATGGATATCAACTGCCGTTTGATTATCAGCCGCTGTCGAGAATACTTGTGATTTACTTGTCGGAATCGTAGTATTACGGTCAATCAGTTTCGTGAATACTCCGCCCATCGTTTCAATTCCAAGTGAAAGTGGAGTTACATCAAGAAGGACAACGTCTTTAACATCACCTGTCAATACGCCACCTTGAATTGCAGCACCCATAGCCACCACTTCATCAGGGTTTACACCTTTGCTTGGTTCTTGACCGATTTCCTTTTTGATCGCTTCAACGACAGCAGGAATACGTGTAGACCCACCAACAAGGATTACTTTGTCGATTTCAGATGCTGAAAGACCAGCATCTTTCAATGCTTGACGAGTCGGTCCCATAGTACGTTCCACAAGACCTGTGGAAAGCTCATCGAATTTAGCTCTAGTCATCGTAACATCCAAGTGAAGCGGTCCAGCTTCCCCAGCAGTGATGAATGGTAAAGAAATTTGAGTTGACGTTACGCCGGAAAGATCTTTTTTCGCTTTTTCAGCTGCATCTTTCAAACGTTGAACCGCCATTTTATCTTTTGAAAGGTCGATGCCGTTTTCTTTCTTGAATGCTTCAACCAGGTAATCGATGATGACTTGGTCGAAATCATCCCCACCTAGACGATTGTCGCCAGCTGTGGACTTAACTTCGAAAACGCCGTCTCCAAGTTCCATGATCGACACGTCAAATGTACCGCCGCCAAGGTCGAATACAAGGATCGTTTGATCTTCTTCCGTTTTATCCAAACCGTATGCAAGTGCTGCAGCTGTCGGTTCGTTGATGATACGTTCCACTTCAAGGCCGGCAATTTGACCAGCATCCTTAGTTGCTTGACGTTCTGCATCATTGAAGTAAGCAGGTACAGTGATAACCGCTTTTGTGACTTTTTCGCCAAGATACTCTTCAGCGTATGATTTCAAGTATTGAAGGATGATTGCAGAAACTTCTTGAGGTGAGTATTCTTTTCCTTCAATTACTTCTTTATGGTTGGTACCCATATGGCGTTTAATGGAAATGATCGTGTTAGGGTTTGTAATCGCTTGGCGTTTTGCCACTTCCCCTACTTGCCTTTCTCCATTTTTGAATGCCACTACGGATGGTGTTGTACGGTTTCCTTCCGGATTCGGGATTACTTTTGGTTCTCCGCCTTCAAGTACAGATACACAAGAGTTTGTTGTACCTAAGTCAATACCAATAATCTTGCTCATAGTTTCACTACCTCCCAATTATTTATATGTAAAAATCCTATTCGTTCACTTTTACCATTGCAGGTCGAATCACACGGTCTTTAAGAAGGTATCCTTTTTGGAATTCCTCGACGACGATGTTCGAACCGAAGTTTTCATCTTGAACTTGCATGACCGCTTGATGCAAACGCGGATCGAACTCTTCGCCAACCGAACTGATCGGTTCGATGCCTTCTTTAGCCAATGCACCAGTAATCGCTTTATAGACCATTTCCAGGCCGGATAGCAAGGATTTCGTCTGTTCATTTTCCGCTTCGATTTTTGTTGCTCTTTCAAAATTATCAAGAGCCTCCACTAAATCACTAGCAATACTTTGAACTCTATATTTTTGAGCCGCCTCCATATCAAGCTTGGCACGGCGTCTTGAATTATCAAAATCGGCCTGCAGACGAAGATAACGGTTATCCATTTCTTCGATTTTCGCCTCAAGTTCGGCAATTTTTTCATGAGCCAATTGAAGTTCATCTTTTTCAACCGGACCATCGTTTTCTTCCGCTGGAATTTCTTCTTCAGCGAAAACTGCTTCTGCAGCGCTTTCCTCGATTGTTTCATTTTCCAATATTTGTTCTTCGTTTTTATTTTCTGTCACAATCTCACCTCCCTAAAAGGGTTATACAATTTATGCTAAAGTAATATGCCAGGCCGCGGAATACACTCCTCCGCCACCTTAACAATATTACCTTTGCTACTATTTTTGATACAGTTTGGTCATCAGGGCCGTTAAATCTTTCGAGAAAAACGAAAGCAAACTGATCACTCGCGAATATTCCATTCTCGTTGGACCCAATATGGCCAATGTGCCAACTTGCTCCTGCCCGATTGAGTAGGTTGCCGTAATCAAACTGCAGTCATCGAGCACTGTGTTTTGATTTTCACGGCCGATCTTGACGTGGATGCCCGATGGATTTTGAGTAATTAGTTCATAAAATCCCTGTTCCTGCTCAATCATCGATAAAAGCGTGCTTACTTTCGCAATATCATGGAACTCCGGCTGCCTCAGCATATTCGTTTTCCCGCCGAAAAATATTTTTTCGGGCTTTGTGTCCGTCAGGGTCTCCGCAAGGACCGAGACCATCGATCCATAGTTATGAATGTGGCGGCTCAATAGAACGGCAACTTCCTTATAGATCTTATCCTTTAGATCAACTAGCGGAACATCGACCAAACGGGAATTCAATATGTTCACCATCTTTTCGATTTCGTTTATATCAAAAGAAGGCGGTAAGGAAATCATTCGATTTTCCACATGACCTGTATCCGTAATAATGATGGCTATTGCCGTTTCAGGACTTAAGGGAATGATCTGGATTTTTTTCAGCTTATGCTCATTCACTTTTGGTCCGAGTACAATCGCCGTATAATTCGTCAGTTCCGAAAGGATTTTCGCTGACTTCTGAACGATCTTTTCCAATTCATAAATTCGTTCTACAAAAACGGATTTTAATATCTTCACTTCATTCTTTTTCGGAGCTTGAGGAGAAAGTAAATGATCCACATAATATCTATACCCTTTTTCAGAGGGGATCCTACCGGAAGAAGTATGGGTTTTTTCTAAAAACCCCATTTCTTCAAGGTCAGACATTTCGTTGCGAATTGTGGCAGAGCTGAACGTGATTTCATCTTTCTTCGACAAGCTTCGTGACCCGACTGGCTGGGCAGAATGGATGAAATCCTCGATTATCACTTGTAGAATCAATAATTGACGATCAGTTAGCATGTATGATCACCTCTGTTAGCACTCTGTCTCATCGAGTGCTAATATACTAATAAATTATCAAATGCAGCTTATGATGTCAACAATGAAAACCGCTAATTCATCGTTAAAATAACATGGATTTCCTTCAGTCGGAATCAATAACGCCTAAAAATGTTTGGAACACTTCATTTCCTAGCAGTTTGCCCCGCTCAGTCAAGCGCACGAACCCGCCTTCCACCTTAAGCAAACCCTTTGCCGATCCTTCTTCGAGCGGTTTCCTGAAAATATCCGTCATTTCTACAAAAAATTTATTCTTGAAGATTTCCAATGAAACTCCTTGCGTTTTCCGGAGACCCAAAAACATCTCCTCTTCCATCCGTTCATGAAGCGGTACTGGGTGTTCTTCCAACACAGGCAGCTCGTTCGAAAGCAATGGGGTGATATATTTCTTCACAGGCCCATGATTGGCCACCCTTTTACCTCCAGTATAGCCATGTGCACCGGCACCAATCCCATAATACTCCACATTATCCCAATATGTCAGGTTGTGCCTGCTT
Organism: Bacillus sp. 220_BSPC; assembly: GCF_001054655.1. Classification (NCBI taxonomy): domain Bacteria; kingdom Bacillati; phylum Bacillota; class Bacilli; order Caryophanales; family Bacillaceae; genus Bacillus; species Bacillus sp. 220_BSPC. Next base: position 37,490 of record NZ_JVPL01000152.1, on the reverse strand, counting down.
TCAAACCCAGCCCGGGCAAAATTACTGATTTCATATTGATGCAGACCATGCTTCTCCATCTCTTCCATCAGCCTCTCATACATCGAAGCCTCGAGCTCCTGCGGCGGCAGGTTTAATTTACCTCTTCGCATCTGATTATAAAAAACCGTCTTCGGCTCAACGATCAATGAGTAGCTTGAGTAGTGCGGCAATTGAAGGGCGATCGCTTTATCCAGCGTATCCTTGAAATCTTCCATCGTTTGGCCCGGCAATCCATAAATCAAGTCGATGCTTATATTCGTAAAGCCAACTTCTTGAGCCAAATGGATCGTTTCATATACTTCTGAAGCCCGGTGGGTCCGGCCAATTCGTTTTAATAATTCATCATTGAAGCTTTGCACTCCAAAGCTAAGTCTATTGACCCCTGAATCATAAAGTATCTTGAGTTTTTCCCTTGAAAGATCCCCGGGATTGGCTTCAAATGTATATTCAGCCTTCTTGGGATCAAAGGGCAGGGTTTCATTGATTGCTTCACATAAGAATGCAAGCTGCTTTTCATCCAGCGAGGTCGGTGTCCCTCCACCGACGAAAACCGTATCCAAACCTGCAGTCGGGTATTTGGAAAGCTGCATCACCATTTCCCTTTTCATCATCTGTAAATATTCGTCGACCGGCTGTCCCTGCAAAAATACTTTATTGAAATCACAATAGTGACAAATATGTTCACAAAATGGTATATGGAGGTAGGCGCTTTTGATCATTGTGTTCACAACCTTTTAATCGAATGAGTCGATAGAAAAAGAGGCTAGATCTCCTCTACCCTCTTTTTTCTACCTATCGTTTATTTTATTTATTTTTTTGGTGTCGTATCATCCATTTTCAAAACAGCCATGAAAGCTTCTTGCGGAACTTCAACTGAACCTACTTGTTTCATCCGCTTTTTACCTTCTTTCTGTTTTTCGAGCAACTTACGTTTACGGGAAATATCGCCGCCGTAACATTTAGCCAATACGTTTTTGCGCATTGCACTAATCGAAGAACGGGCGATGATTTTTTGCCCGATCGCCGCTTGGATCGGCACTTCGAATTGTTGCCTTGGAATCAATTTCTTCAATTTTTCAACAATGACTTTACCGCGTTCATAAGCAAAGTCCTTATGAACGATGAAACTTAAAGCATCGACAGTTTCAGCATTCAGTAAGATATCCATCTTCACAAGCTTGGACGGTTGGTAGCCAATCAGCTCATAATCGAATGAAGCATAGCCTCTTGTATTGGATTTCAATTGATCGAAGAAATCATACACGATTTCCGATAATGGAATTTCATAATGAATGCTCACACGAGTCTCATCGATATATTCCATATCAATGAAGTTCCCGCGTTTATTTTGACAGATTTCCATGATCGCCCCGACAAACTCCGTCGGTGCCATCATCGTCGCTTTGACATATGGCTCCTCGACACGTTCGATCTTTTGAGCATCAGGCATATTGGACGGGTTATCCACTTTCAGGACCGTTCCGTCCGTTTGCACCACATCATAAATAACACTCGGTGCAGTGGTGATCAGATCGATTTTGAATTCACGTTCAATCCGTTCCTGGATGATTTCCATATGAAGGAGCCCAAGGAATCCGCAACGGAAACCGAAGCCCAATGCTTGCGATGATTCCGCTTCGAACTGCAGCGCTGAATCGTTCAATTCCAATTTCTCCAATGCATCCCGTAAATCATTGAATTTCGATGCGTCAATTGGGTATAGACCGCAATATACCATCGGATTCATCTTCCTGTAACCCGGCAATGGTTCTGTTGCACTATTCACGGCACTCGTGATCGTATCACCGACAGTCGTATCACCAACGTTTTTAATGGATGCCGTAAGGAAACCTACATCACCGACGTTCAGTTCATCCAAAAGCTGTGTTTTAGGGTTGAAAACACCCAATTCGGTAACATCGAATTCCTTGCCAGTGGACATCATTTTGATTTTGTCGCCCACTTTAATGGACCCCTCAACAACACGGATATAGGCAACTACACCGCGGTACGCATCAAACAGTGAATCGAAAATAAGCGCCTTGAAAGGAGCATCCGGATCACCTTGCGGAGCTGGAACCAATTCAACTACCTGTTCCAAAATCTCCTCGATTCCGATTCCCGCTTTAGCCGAAGCCAAAACTGCATCGGAAGCATCCAATCCGATCACTTCCTCGATTTCTCCGCGCACCCGTTCCGGATCTGCACTCGGCAAATCAATTTTATTGATGACCGGAATGATTTCAAGGTTGTTGTCCAAAGCTAAATACACATTTGCAAGCGTTTGGGCCTCTATTCCCTGTGCCGCATCGACAACAAGGACAGCGCCTTCACAAGCTGCAAGGCTTCGTGACACTTCATACGTAAAATCGACATGTCCCGGTGTATCAATAAGATGGAAGATGTATTCTTCTCCATCTTTCGCGTTATATTTCAATTGAATCGCATTCAATTTAATCGTAATTCCACGCTCACGCTCTAAATCCATGGAATCCAACAGCTGACTCTTCATTTCACGCTGAGTCATGGCGTTCGTTTTTTCAATGATACGATCCGCCAATGTAGATTTACCATGATCGATATGAGCGATGATGGAAAAGTTACGAATTTTTGATTGTCTTTTTAATTTTTCTTCTCTATTCATGACGTTCACTCCCACTAGTCGACACAATACACTATTTTTTATTATATCAATAGAAAATGCAAGATTCAACAGAATAGTTACAAAAGAAGCATCATTGCAGGACAAAGCATAAAAAAAGGCTGCATCCCCGGATTCGGATGCAGCCTTTTGCAGGGCACAATCAACTTATTTCCTACCTAAATCATATCAATAAGGGCCTGAAAGGCACCTGATATGGTCTCTCCAAGCGATTTGCCGATCGATGAGAAAAAGTTGAAAGCTTTCATTTCTTCAAGCTTTTCTTTTTTCGTCTCCAAATCATGACTCGTCACTTTTTCGCCAAGGATATCCGCTTCCATCTCCCCTTGGTCCGATTGGTTAATGATGAATGCACTATTCAAAGAGGGATCTTCATACCCCTTCATTTTTTTCATCCCGTCGTTGGCTTGCTGCATCCCGATTAAAACACCTAAAAACAATATGAGCACAATCCCTGTACATTTCAACCAAAATCGAACCATGATAAAAGAACTCCTTTCAAATTACTGCGCTTCCGAATCCCCGGTCGGGTTATCCACTGCTTTGGCATCCCAGTAAAATTCACTGAAAACCTCGGTAAAAGCATCAACGGTCATGTACATTTCCTCGAAAGTATTATCAACACCGCCAATTTCAAGTAGCATGGAATTGCCTGATAAATCCTGATTATATACTCCATTTTGACCCGCTCCGCCCTGTTTCATAACCCCTCGTGAAATTCCGGGATATTTTTTTTCCAGAGCTTTATGAATTTTATTGGCAAGCGCCGCATTTTTTTCATAGTTCGGGTTATTCCCCCCGATCACGAAGGCGATCTTGGCATACTCTTTACCTTTGATTGTAATTGTCGTATGTTTCTTCCGCTTTGAATCGCGGTGGATATCAATCAGATATTCTAAATCTTTGTTAGTGGCCAATGCCGTCTGGACGGATTTTCGTGATTCTTGATAAGATTTGGCATAATTCAAACCTTTATTATTCAGATTTCCCATGATATCCGTTTTATCGAGCGAGGAGCCGATCCCCTTATCAGCCAAATCTTCAACCATCCGTTCCCCAAGTTTCGTAATATTGATTTTAGAATGGTAGGCTAGGTCGGGATTGGTCACCCCTTTTAAATATGGAAGATAGGACTCCCGGTTATGGCTATGGTATATCTCGACCACTTTCCGGCCATTGGTCGTTTGATTCGGCTGATTGGTCACTCCTTTATCCGGTTCTTCAATCTCATCCAGGTTTTGCAGGGATGCATCCCTTTCTTCATTCAGGACATCTACTGGCGGTGAGGATTCATACGGCATATTCGTATAATTCGTCCCTTCCCCAGCAACGAGGATCTCATTATCAAAAATCGAAAAGCCAGGAAGTTCCCTTCCCAGTAAACTTCGCGGGTCCTCGAGTGAAATGTTGGTCGAGACTTTTATCAATTGATTCGTGATGATCGATTCCTGGTTACCTTCCGGCAGGGCATTAAAAAGATAATGATTTTCGTTGGCCAGCATCGAAAACAGCATTTTTCCCGAGAATTGATTGGCTACAGTATGTACGGAGTTAGAAGATATCCGATACTCCGGTCTTAGGGAAGTCATGACCCCACTGACTGAAAAAACAAAAAGAAGCAAGGCGAGAATACCTAGAAAAGTTTTTATTATTGTTGATCCGTGAATGGCTGTTATGATTCCTGGGGAATTTCTTCTTTTCATCCTTCCACCCTCTCTATAGCTTGTCTATTAATACCTATGACTTTGCTAGAAAGGGTAGAACACCATTTTTGGGCACTGAAAGTGATTTAACGGGTGTAATAGCCGGCATTATCTTGGTTTATTGAATGATGCAAGGCTGCATTTAAACCATTAGCTATCAAATTGGCCATATCCTCAATGAAAACATCGACTTCTTTCGGTGTAACCATCAAATTTTGACCAAGCGGTGACAGTACTTCATAAATCAATTTCCGTTTCTCTTCATCAGGGAGGACACCTATCATTCCCAAGAAGGTTTGGCGCTCCTTTTCACCTGGCATATCCTCTTCGGTCAGCTTTGTGCGCTTCCCAAAACTGAAACCAGCTGGTGCCAACGAGCGTGATGGCCTGTCCCCTTCATTCAGTTCCTTGCCAAAGTGCTTCAAAATATAATCTATCGTATCGCTGGCAATGGATACGGCATCCACGACAGTAGGTATTCCAATTGCTATAACAGGAACTCCCAGCGTAGCCTGGCTCAATTCTTTTCGTTTATTTCCCACACCAGACCCTGGATGGATGCCTGTATCCGTAATTTGAATCGTAGAATTCACCCGTTCGATCGAACGGGCAGCCAATGCGTCAACGACGATAAGGAAATCAGGATTACTTTTTTCGATGACGCCTTTTATGATGTCACTTGTCTCGATTCCGGTAATCCCCATCACCCCAGGGGAAATGGCACTGACCGGCCGATAGCCTTCCTTGACGGACTCTGGCTGCAATTCGAACAAATGTCTTGTGACCACAAGGTTCTCAACGACTGCAGGCCCCAAGGCATCGGGGGTAACATTCCAATTACCTAGACCGACAACCAAACAACTGCTTTCTTTTGTGATTTTATTCCGTTTCAAGAAGTAAGCCAGTTCGTTGGCGAACACCTTTTCCACCCGTTGCTGCGTATCCGTGTCCTGCTGGCGGATTCCCTGCACTTCGATGGTCAAATAACTGCCCTGTTTCTTACCGATTTCTTTTTCTCCCTCAGCCGTGACCTCAACTAAGGATACCTTCAGATCATCCACTTCTTTTTCCTTAATAATGACCCCTTCGATGCGGGAAACATCCACTTCCTCTACTACACCTTTATGTTCAAGGGCAATCTCCTTTGCTTCAATCGCCAAATCTGTTCGAATTCCGTATTCACTAAGGTCCAAATTATTTTCCATAACGGCCTCCTGATGTTTGAATTGTATCTAATCTAGTATTTTCATTAGTCTCTCTTAAACATTCTGTCGTTTTTGCTTTTTTATTATTCATTTTTTTGGTACAATGAATGATGACGAGATGAATTTTTTCCCGAAATTATAATTCCTTTTCGATTCTCAATCTGAAGTATTGCATATTTATGAGCAGTCTGATAGAATATCACTTGTGCTATTTGATATGGATTTGAAAAGTCGAGTTCATATAATCTCGATTTCTTTGTAGGAGGTGAACGGAATGCCAAACATTAAATCTGCTATTAAACGTGTAAAAATCAACGACAAAAAACGCGTTCATAACATTACTGTTAGATCAACTATGCGTACTACAGTGAAAAACGCTGAAGTTGCATTAGCTGGTGAAAACGTTGAAGCTGCTAAAGAAGCTCTTTTAACAGCTGCTGTGAAATTAGACAAAGCTGCATCTAAAGGATTAATCCATAAAAATGCGGCAGCCCGTAAAAAATCTCGTTTAGCGAAAAGACTTAACGCTCTTAACGCATAATGACAAAAAATTAAACGATCCAATCGGATCGTTTTTTTTGTGCCGTTTTTTGCATAAAAAAAGGTGACAGGATATCTGCCACCTTTTTTATCATCTAATTTTTAAAAGCAGCAGCTCAAGCGTGATTGCCTTATCTGCTTGGCCGGTCTTCATTTTATAATCCGCTTCCGCTAAGTCGTTCATGATGCTCAACAACTCGCGTTCCTGGAATTTCCCCGTCTTTTCAAGTGCCAGCTTTACCCTGTAAGGGTGCACCTTTAGTTGACCCGCAATTTTTTGCTGGCTATAGCCCTGACGGGAAAGCTCCTTCACTTGATACATGAGCCTGACCTGACCTGCCATGACACTCAAGATCTTGATCGGCTCTTCATTCTGCCTGAGAAGATCGTGCAGTATCGTCATGGCACTCTCCATTTTTCTCTGTAACACATGATCAACGAGTGTGAAGATATTCTGTTCAAGGGATTTAGCGACCAGCTTTTCCACTACCTCGACTGTAATGTGCTTCTCAGTTTCCGTATAAAGCACCATTTTATCCAGTTCATTCGTCAGCATCATCAGATTCGTTCCTGCAAGTTCAAGTAAAAGCTCTGTAGCCTGCTCATCTATTCGGACTGAAGAAGCTTCGACCCTCTCCTTCACCCACCCCTTTAACTCATGATCACCAAGCTTCTTCGCTTCAACGAGAACCGCCTTACGCTTCAGTTCCTTGGTGATTTTCTTCCGTTCATCCAGTTTCTCATAAGGTGCGGTCAATACGACAATAGAATATGGAACTGGGTCAGCCAAGTACGCTTCCAGTCTTTTCACATTATGCTCAACTCTTGACTTCGTTTTTTCAGCTGTCAAAAAAAATGGGTTTTGCATGAAGACTAGGCGCCTTTCCCCGATAAACGGGAGGGTTTCGACATCTTCAAGCGCAGTTTCAACAGGCGTCTCTTCTAAATCAAATTGAGAAAAGTTAAAATCCATCTCATCTTCGTGAAGGACATTCTCGATCAATAGCTGCTTCGTTTCATTAATTAGATAGGCTTCCGTCCCGTATAACAAGTATACTGGCGCGAATTGCCCTTTTTTTATACTTTTCCAAACGTCTAATACCAATAGAATCCGCCTCTTTACTATGTATTCTTCTCTAATGGTATAGGTGGATGGACCATTTGACAAGCTATAAAGGGAACTAGCCCTTAAAAGGGCTAATTCCGGATCTATATGAACACTTTCAAGAAAGGCCCGGGTAATCTCCCTTGAAAGCGGGTAGAGTATTCATGTAGAACAAATGAGCTTTTCGTTTTCGCTTGCTTTGTTTGTACTTTTATTTTGACCTCAAAATCCGAAACTATTTGTGACAACTCTTGTCAGTAAAGGAAATGAAGGAAGGAAGCCTGTAGATTTTTTTTTGGTAATGTTTTATACTATTAGCAGAAATAGGAGGGGTAAATAATGAACGAATTCGAAAAGAATGTTCAATCAAAGACAGATGACGTCGCTGATTCCGCTATAGGATTCATCGGTTCTTTTGTATTTTTCGCTGCCATGTTCACCATAGCTGTCGTCATTAAAGCTGTCGGATCCTGATTTCAGTCATTACATGCACTTATTTTTCCTGATGGGGGCTGCTGCTGCAGTCTCTTTCTTTTTGATTTTCTATATACTATGGGAGAGTCTTCCGAAAGGTTCCACTGCTTTTGTAATACTTGTAAATAATAGAACCATCCTCGTCCGTCCTGAACACCTTTATGCCATTCCCCTCCAGATTCCCAATTACGTCTCCATGAGGGTGACCGTAGCGGTTATCTTTTCCAACTGAAATAAGCGCCGCTTTCGGCTGCAGCTGTTCAAGGAAGGGCGCGGAAGAAGAAGTTTTACTGCCATGGTGACCGACCTTCAAGATATCCGCCTGCAACTGCGGAAATGTTCTCAAAAGTTCCCTTTCCCCTTCTTCTCCCATATCGCCGGTCAATAACCATGACACTCCCCCAAGCTCCGTGAATAGAACGATGGATGAATCATTCTTATTTTCTTCTTGCTCAAATGGACTTAGCACAGCAAACCGCGCTCCGCCCGCCACCCATTGGTCCCCCCTTTTCAGGACGGTCATTTTCACTTTTTTCTCTCTCGCCACGGTTACAAAATCCATATCCCTGTATTGCTCTTCACTCCAGCCTCCAATGATGATCTCCGCAACTTTAAAATTATCTATTAACTCTTTTGCACTTCCCATATGATCTGCATCCGGATGGGTTAAAATCAGTTTGTCCAATTGGTGGATTCCTTTACTTTTCAATAATGGAATAATGATATCATCCGCCGTGTTGAACTTTTTTCGCTTTATCGCCCACGTATCGATTGGAAATGTAATATGCCCGCCCGTATCAATCAAATAATTACCGCGATTGAAAGGCAGGATAATTAAAATGGAGTCACCTTGTCCAACGTCGATGATTTGCACTTCACCAAAAGGCGAGAACCTTTGTAAGTTAAATTGCAAAAGTAAAAGGACGATTATCATTCCGCACCAGATTTTACTTTTTTCAAAGGATACTTCCCAAGTCAGGCATAACCCTATAAGGGAAATAACAAGTAGGAACATCATGAGGAAAGGCGGCTTTCCAAACGGTATGGAGGCGAGCGGTAATTCCGATGCTGCATCTGCGGCTTTATTGCAGAGTACAAAAGTGAAATTCAATAATGATATGAGAAGTTGACCAAAGGAAGGCAGTAATAAATGAATGAGGAGGGAAATCAGTGAAAATGGCAGCAATATGATGGAATAAAGCGGAACACACAATACGTTCAGAAACACGCCAAGTAAAGATACTTCAAAAAAATGAAAAAGCAAAATCGGAAGGGCTGCCAGTTGGCAGATGGAACTGAGGATGAACAGCTGCATCGATTTCTTCGGGTATTGCAAGAAGATGCTTGAAGACATGATAATGGAGAATGTGACCGCGAATGAAAGCTGAAAACCTATATCATAGAGCATATTAGGCCGAAAAAACAAAAGTGCCAAATAAGTCGATCCAATTGCGGCACCCGCCGAAATCCGCTTCTTGAATAACAGGAGTAGAAAGAAAAGCATAGCCATTGAACAGGATCTCACTACGGATGGACTGGCACCTGAAAGTAACATGTAAACCGGAAGGAAGAGTAAGATGGCCATCATCATTCTTTCCCGTGTAATCCCAACCCTGATGCCGATGTAAAATAACACCCCCGTTAAAAAACTGACATGAAGGCCGGAAATCGCCAGTAAATGAACCAACCCCAACCGCTGATAATTAGTAAGGTCCCCTTCATCTATATATCTCTGGTCACCGAATATGAGCGCTGTGACAAATCCGCTCGACTCTTCAGGAAAGTGTTCTCTAATATATGCAATCCCCTTCAGGCGCAAATTACGGATCGAAACCAGAATCGAGTTTCCACCTTCTTTGCATTCTTGAAATGAAATGGAATCCGCTTTGAATATCCAATGGGTGTCTTGGCGGAAAAGATAACGCTGGTAATCGAAGCTGTTTTCATTCCTGTTTTTCTCGGGAATTTGCAATGTCCCTTCAGCCGGACAAGATAAACCGATTCGAAGAAACTGACTCAGCTTTTCCTGTTCCAATTCGGTCGTGATTTTATAACGAAGCACTAGCCGTTCGCCTTTCTCACTGCCAATGAACCCTTTTAATGAATTTCCATCTATATTCGGTTGATCGGTAAATGTGATGATAAATTGGCTTTCCGTTCCATGATAGGCAGTTTTGTTTCGGTGATCGGAGAAGGAGGCGGCCCCTAAAAATATCCCCATGATCACCAAATGAAAACTAAGGGCCTTCACACTTAAGCCCACCGAAAAATAAAGGAAACAGAGAAAAATTAGGATAATGATCAGCAGCCTTACATTTAAAAGAGAATGGGCCGTAACACCAAATGTGGCTGAAACGGCCAGTAAGATAAGATGTCTGGCCATGCCTGCCCCCCGTCCTATTTAATTTTCGAATATCTGATTGGCCTGCTTTTCCAGTTCCAATAAATCTTCTTTTCCCAGACCGTTTTGTTCAAGTTGAGCTAGCAATGAGAATACAAAGTCCTTTTTTTGTTTTCCATTAACATCGATGGCGCCTTTTGCTTCAACCTTCTCGGTCTTGACACCCGCCTGTTTGAATAATTCGAGGGCATATGGATGATTTTTGTAATCCTCGGCATAATAAACGGCCTTTATGCCAGCTTGGATGAGTGATTTACAGCACTGAAGACACGGAAAATGCGTCACATATATTTCCGCCTCATCAGTCGGCACCCCAAATTTCGCACATTGTAAAAGTGCATTCATTTCTGCATGTATCGTTCTGACACAATGATTATCAATTACATAACAGCCGTCATCAATACAATGCGTCCCTCCCGCAATGGACCCATTATATCCCCCGGCAATGATTCGGTTGTCCCTGACGATGGTCGCCCCTACAGTGAGGCGTGTACATGTGCTTCTTAAAGCTAATAAATGGCTTTGTGCCATGAAATATTGATCCCAACTAATTCTGTTCATGTTGTATCCCCTTACCACTAGAATGATTTTCTTCAATTTTACCCTCTTCCTGTCCATTTGTGTAGCATTCATTTCACCGAAATGGAATCCCGTAACCTTTCAAACGTTTTATCGCCGATTCCCGTAACCTGCTTCAATTCATCGACCTCCTTGAATTTCCCTGCCGTCTCCCTGTATTCCAGGATCGCATTCGCTTTGGATGGTCCAATTCCCGTCAAGGTTTGCAAATCTTCCTGTGTAGCAGTATTCAAGTTCACCAGCCCTCCTGACGTACCCTTAGTGACGGCACCACCAGACGTCCCGACTTGTATATTCTCCAAGTCCCCTTTGTCTTCTTCACCTATTTCCGGAACATAAATGACCATTTGATCTTCGATGATTTGGGCAAAATTCACTTTATCCGTGTCAGCCTTTTCCGTAAAACTGCCCGCAGACGAAATCAAATCAATCACCCGGTCACCTGCCTGTGCAGTAAATATGCCCGGGGACTTGACCGCTCCTTTAACGTCCACTTTAATGATCTCAGGTTCGGCAGCCGATTCATTTACACTTTGTTCCATTTCAGCTTCTTTTGCAGTAACGGAAAATATATCTTCCGTATCTGCCGGATCCTCCCCTTGTTGAGAAAAAAAGTAAATGCCCCCTGCCACAAATGCAACGGCAACGGTAATCATCGTCATTTTCCTTTTTGAAATCCCTTCCATTTCTTTACCTCCTTATTGGATTTCGCACGATACATTGTCATAGGACAGATTAAAAATACATAGTGTTTTTAGGAGAATCAATCGCTTTAAGTGAGAGGAGTTGATCGGAATTGAAGAAAATCGGTGTTATCGGAACCGGAAATATGGGTACCATTTTAATCGAGGCATGGCTGGAGGCAAAAATATTGAATCCGGCAGATCTAATCATTACAAATCGCACACTTTCCAAAGCATTGGTGCTGAAAGAGAAACACCCGGGTATCAAGGTTGCGGAAAGCGCAGCCGAAATCGTCGAACAAGCGGACTTTATCTTTCTCTGTGTAAAACCATTGCAAATTAACAGCCTATTACAAGGCATCAAACAGCATATAAAAAGGGATCAGCTGGTTATTTCCATCACAAGCCCGGTTTCCGTCTCCCAGCTCGAATCGGCAGTGAATGCACCCTGTGCCCGTTTTATCCCGAGCATAACGAACCGTGTGGGTTCAGGCGTATCGTTACTGAGTTTCAGCGAGAGCTGCAGTAAGGAGAAAGTGTCAGCTTTATTCGATTTGGCCTCCGCCATATCGGCACCGGTCATCATTGAGAATGATATCACCCGGGTAGCTTCCGATATTGTCAGCTGCGGCCCTGCCTTCTTCAGCTATTTAGCTCAAGCTTTCATTGACGCGGCTTGCCAAACGACGAAGATAGATAAAGAAACGGCTACGACTTTGACTGAGAATATGCTGGTTGGCTTAGGGGAATTGCTCGGTAAAGGGGTTTATACATTGCCGACCTTACAGGAAAAGGTTTGTGTAAAAGGTGGAATAACAGGTGAGGGGATCAAGGTTTTAGAAGCTGAAACCGGGGAAATGTTCCACCATCTTTTTCAAGCGACACATGAAAAGTTTGCAGAGGATCTTCACGAAGTTGAAAAACAGTTCGGCCATCCTTATTAATATTCGTAATCAAGATCTCAATTCCTTCTAAAAGTAAAAAAAAGAAGAGGTCAGACCTCCACTCGTACTTGTACGAACGGGGATCTTGACCTCTTTATCATTTACTGGCTACAAACAAGATTCTTTCGGTTTCCGTTACGAGCGGTGCTTCTTCTAGATCCGCCAGAATTTCAGAAACCGTGAAACCTGCTTGCTCCAACCACTTTTTATATTGTTCAACCGGATAGGTCCGTTGATAATGCAACTCATCAAAACGGTCGTAAAGACCGCTTTCATCATCCCTTACGAAAAAACTTAAATCATGTTCCACGCTGTAGGGTTCTTCACCCGGGAAGCAATCCCATATATAGGATACTTCTTCACCATTGACAGCAAACGTATGATCACGAAAGATTTCTTCCATTTTATAAAGGGAATGGATATCAAACATGAATAATCCGCCATCCTTCAAATGCTCATGAACCCGGCTGAACGTCTTGACTATATCCTCTTCGTCGCGAAGGTAGTTCAGCGAATCACAAAAAATCGTGACACAATCAAATTGGCCAAGTCCTTCGAGTTCTGCCATATTCTGCTGGAAAAGCGGAATCGATAATCCAAGCTTAACCGCTTTTTCATTAGCAACAAGAAGCATTTCATCAGATAAATCCACGCCGGTGACTTCGAATCCGTGCTGCGCCAATTCTACTGTCATTTCCCCGGTTCCACACGCTAAATCCAGAACTTTCTTTCCACCAATTCCATACTGTTCCAGCTTCGCCGTAAGGATCATCAGCCATTTTTCATAAGGTGCGTCCTTCATCAATTCATCGTATACATAGGCAAAGCGTTCGTAAGTCATGAAGTCAGTTCACTCTCTAGATCTTCAAAAGGTGCATCGCCCCATAGACGTTCAAGGTTATAGTAGTTTCTTTCATCTTTATGGAAAATGTGGGCCACTACATCGCCAAGATCCACAAGCACCCATTTTGCCTCGTCAAAACCTTCAAGACGCTTTACATTGATTCCTGATTCATCAGCTTTGCTCTTCATTTCACGAGCTATTGCTTGTACTTGTTTTTCAGAATTACCGTGGCAGATCAAAAAGTAATCCGCTACAAGGGAAATACCTTGCATGTTCAATGCCACGATATCCTCCGCTCTTTTATCATCCGCCGCTTTTGCTGCAATTACAAGAAGTTCACGTTCAGTCATTACATCTTCTCCTTCAAATTCATGATCAAATCATTATATGTCTTAAATGTGTCAGGGTAAATTGCCTGATTTCTTTTCATTAAAAAAACAACTGTATTCCTTAAAGCCTGGATGACAGCATGATCCAAATTTTGCTTTGCTGTCTGCCTGACTTCGTCGACACCGGGGAAAGAACGTCCCGGCTCGATATAATCAGCAAGGTATACGACTTTATCCAAAAGACTCATGCCAACCCTGCCAGACGTGTGATGGGCAATCGCATCCAAGATTTCAGCGTCCTGAATGCCTGCTTCCTTATTCACCAGATAAGCCCCGACAGGAGCGTGCCACAGCTCCATATTGTATTCAAGTAACGCCGGGTCCATTTTTTCAGCGATGATTATTTGCTCCATTTCTTCTTTAGGACGAAATTTTGCATAATCATGGAAAATGGCTGCAAGTTCCGCTTTTTTGACGTCGGCACCATACCGTTCAGCAAGTTCAATCGCTGACTCGACCACACCCAAGGTATGAATGTACCTGCGCTCGGTGATTTGTTCTTTGACCAGCGCCAATGCTTTCTCACGATTCATATAAACCATTCCCTTTAATATACTTCACCACTGGATCTGCTATTAAATATTTCACGGTTTTCCCTGTTCTTAACTTCCTACGTATCATGGAAGACGAAATGAACATCTGCGGGACTTTCACCATCGTGATCGGGTATACGGTATTCTCATTATATCCAGGGCGCTTCACCCCGACGAAATTGACCATATGCACCAGCTCGTCGATACGATGCCAATTCGGTAAGTACTCAATCATATCTGCGCCAATTATGAAATAGAACTCATTGGCTGGCTCAAGTTCTTTAAGCAATTTTATCGTGTCATACGTATAAGATGTGCCTTTTCTTTCTATTTCAATACCCTCAATATAAAAAGATGGGTTTCCGGCTATCGCGTTTTCCAACATGGCCAGCCTGTCCATATCGGTTACTTCCTCCGATTTTTCCTTATGTGGAGGAACGTGATTTGGCATGAACCTGATTTCATCTAGCTCAAGGGCATCCAGCACTTCGTTGGCTATAATTAAATGCCCGATATGCGGAGGATTGAATGTACCGCCAAGAATTCCAATTTTTTTCATAGATAGGTTCCTTAAGGTAATTTAAGTTGTTTGTTTTCTTTTGATTCTTTATACAGCACAATTGTGTTGCCGATAATCTGAACCAATTCCGCCCGTGCACCTTTTGATAAAGTAAGCCCTACATCATTGCGGTCCTCTTCACAGTTTTGCAGGATGCTTACCTTGATTAATTCACGTACTTCAAGCGCCTCACCAATTTGCTTGATGAGATTATCATTGACTCCGCCTTTACCAACTTGAAAAATTGGATTGAGGTGATGGGCCTTTGATCGTAAAAATCTTTTTTGTTTTCCTGTTAACATGTGTTACCTCCTAGTTTGTTCAAGACAATATCTGTCATTCTTGCTGTATCCGGCATAATGCCTGTCCATATCTCAAATGCAAGCGCAGCCTGGTTGATGAACATTCCCAGACCATTTTGCGTTTCCGCCCCTTTTTCCCCAGCTTCACGCAGCAGCTTGGTTTGCAGAGGGTTATAGATGATATCACTGACAATTGCACCGGTTTTAAGCTGGTCGACCTTTAACGGCGAATGATCCAGTTCAGGACTCATTCCAGAAGAAGTCGTTTGGATGATTAAATCATATTGTGATAAGCTTTCTTCCGCTTCGATAATCGAGAGTGCCTTCGATACTTTATCATAAGGGCAATCAGAAACAAGCTGGGCCGCTCTTTCCTTTGTCCGGTTTGCAATATCAACTTGCTTTACCCCTTCTTTCACGAGGGTAAAATAAATCGCACGCGCAGCACCGCCCGCTCCGATCACTAACGTTTTTTTAGCCTTGATGTCACCTGATATTTCATCGCATAAAGATTTAAAAAATCCTTTTCCGTCTGTATTATACCCTATAAACCGACCATTTTTGTTAACAACCGTATTTACAGCCCCGATTGCCAGGGCCAGTTCATCCACTTCATCAAGGAAAGGGATGATTGAAGTCTTATGAGGGATCGTGATGTTAAACCCTACTATACCAAGGGCTTTCATGCCTTTCACGGCATCGTTCAAACCTTCTTTCGTCACATGAAAATGGTGATAAACCGCTTCTATATTTTCTTTTTCAAATGCATCATTATGAATGTCCGGTGACATCGAATGTGCAATTGGATCTCCCATTACCCCATATATCTTTTTCATAGACTAGACGACCCCTATATTTAGATTAATGATTTGCGAACGATCACATTGACGCCCTTTGGAACATGTGCAACGATTTTAGCCCCTGGCTCATTGACCGTCACCCAGCCAAGACCAGAAAACACAATATCCATTTTACCATCTTTCAAGGAAAATTCATGTGGAATCAGCTTCGGAAACTCCTCGATTTGTTCCGGCCTTGGGGGAGTCAGTAATTCCCCGGCATGGTTTTTATACAATTCATCGGCATTTTCCAGTTTCGTACGGTGAATATTCAATTCGTTCGAAAGGTAGCAAGTCAATGAACGTCTTCCGCCTGAGACATAGTCCAACCTGGCCAACCCTCCGAAAAATAACGTCTGCCCTTCATTCAGTTGGTACACTCTCGGCTTGATTTCCTTTTTCGGCATAATCACCTTGAAGTCCCGTTTGTCCACATAGTGAGCCATTTGATGATGATTAATGATTCCAGGTGTATCGATCAATGCCTGTTCATCATCCAAAGGAATTTCAATCATATCCAAGGTAGTTCCAGGGAAGTGGGAAGTCGTGATGATATCACTTTCACCGCTCACTTCTTTTATAAGACGGTTGATGAAAGTCGATTTCCCTACATTCGTACAGCCCACCACATAGACATCTTTTCCTCTGCGATACCGCTCGATCGCATCCGCCGCTTCAAGTATGTGCTTTCCCTTTTCCGCACTGACAAGCAGGACATCGATCGGGTTAAGACCCAATTCCTTGGACGATTGCTTCATCCAATTGATCAACTTGTTCGGTTTTACCGATTTAGGCAATAAATCGACCTTATTTCCGATCAGAAGAACATCATTTCTTCCTACAAATCGATGAAGGCCAGGCAGCCAGCTTCCATTGAAATCAAAAATATCGACGATTTTGACGATTAAAGAGTCGGTTTCGCCTACTTTATTCAAGATTTTCAAGAAGTCATCGTCTGTTAAGGATACATCCTGAACTTCGTTATAATGTTTCAATTTAAAGCAGCGCTGACAAACGATGCTCTCTTTTTCCAGAGCCGATTTAGGGGCAAAGCCCAACTCCTTCGGATCTTCAGTCTGGACCTTCACACCGCAGCCGATGCACACTAATTCTTGATGATTGTTCAATTGTGATCCTCCCATTCTATCATTCCTTTTCGTTTAAAAAACGCCATGATCTTTCTTTCAAAATAACGATTGATCCTTGTTCTGAATTCGTCGGTCTGTGCGACAGGGACCACTAAGATCGTATGAAACCCGCCTCTGTTCCCTCCCAATACATCCGTCAATAACTGATCGCCGATTACCACCGTTTCTTCTAATTTCAACCCCATTGTCTTACGGGCTTTATGGAAAGCCCTTGCCATCGGTTTTCTGGCCTGGAAGATAAACGGAATGTGAAGCGGATCGGAAAAAGCCCGAACCCGATTTTCATTATTATTGGACACAATCGTCACTAAAATCCCATGATCCCGCATATTGTCGAACCATTTGATTAAATCGGGGGTGGCAGTCGGCCTGTCCCATTCAACGAGAGTATTATCCAAATCGGTAATGACGCCCTTAATCCCTCTTTTTTTCAATTCTTGAGGATCTATATTAAAAATGCTTTTAACATGTTCACTCGGCAAAAATAATTTAAGCATATTGGCACCTCTATATTTTCATTAAAATTTACCGTTTCCATCATATCGAATTTTCAGCCCACTTTCAAAAAAAATTAGGAAAGAATGGCTGACGGTAAAGAAACATCATAATGTATGTTTTCTGATATGGAAAGGCATTTTTCATTAAATAATGGGAAATTTGCAGGCAGACCAGAACCAAAGAACTAATTATTCATAAAAGATTTCGACAAAAATTTCATTTATTCAACCTGTGGATAACTTTACTAACATTTTCCATACTGATGGGCACCATTTCGTTCACTTTGCAAACAACTTAACCACAGGTTATCCACTTTTATCTGTGGATAACAGAACGATTGTTCTCCACGTTTATTTCTGATACAGTAGGGGTACATCAAGGAAGACTTATCAATATATGCAAGTAAACACCAAATTATTCCTCGCAATTCCTACTGGAGGTGAGCAGCCCTTAAGTGGCGTTCTGATGCAAAAACTATCTGATGACCTGTTGCTTGAATCCTATTTTAAAGCACAGAATTTAAAGTTGAGTACCGATTTCATCCGCCTCATAGAAACGGAAATTCATCGAAGGTCCCTAACACATAAAATCCGATCCATATTTTAATATGAAATACATAGGCTGACATCAAATGTCAGCCTCTTATTTTCATTTTGAAGTTAGACCGCTCTCATGAATCCAATTGTTTCACCTACACGGACATCTGCGGGAATGGATATGTTTCCTTCAAGTTCAAAACTTCCTTTTTCAAAAAGAAGCACAACTGTGGACCCAAAGCTGAAATAAGAAAACTCCTGCCCTTTTTCCAATTCATCCGAATCATCTGTAATGACGATCGAATTTATGAACATGGCCCCGACTTTCACCATTGCCAGATTTCCCGCCTCATTTTGAAGTTCAGTTATTGTCCGGTAATTTTTTGATAAAGGCTCTTTTCCATATTTCATCCCCCATTTATTAACGGGGTATGATTTCCTTCCAAGCGTCCATCGTTTGACCACGGAACCCTTGATGGGCGCATGGATCCTATGGTAATGACTCGGGCTTAAGTATAACACGAGATATTTGCCGCCTAAGTACTTTTCCAATAAAAGCTCATCCCCGAGCATTTCCTCCATTGAATATACCTTTCCCTTAACGACGATCTTTTTATCAGCGCGTATCTCCCCTGAGTCCTCAAGTACACCGTCCACGGGACAAGCTACCGCAGACGGAACTGCCGTAATTGGCCTCGCGTCAGCCTTTAACTGCCTTGTAAATAACTCGTGCAAATTGGTATATGCTTTTAACTCCTTACCAAATTCCTGTTGATTAAGGTTGAATGTTTTTACATATAGTAAAATTAAGGGCCTGCTCCAACGAGATTGGCTAAAGTGCTTTAATAAACCTGATGAATACTGACCATTCGTCAGTTCAATAAGAACGCGATACAAAGACTGAAACAAAATATAACCACTCCAAATTGTAAAATTGTAAAATTATTCTAAAATTCCCTTGCATAAATTGTATTAAATAAAATATTATTATATAATAAATACTTATGTTTACTATATTTTGTTTTAATTTGTTTCATTTGAAAGGAGTGAAAAGATGTTTTTATTACACGCCCTAGATCAAACCATTAAAAAAGTGAAAGCACAAACAGCAAATATACTTACCTTAATTAATTTATCCCTTGGTGGATTTGCGATAATTGCCGTGATGAACGGCCAATTGAATTTAAGCTTGCTTTTAATTTTCCTGGCTGCCCTTGCAGATCGCTTTGACGGTATGGTTGCACGGAAATTCAACATTGAATCGGAATTGGGTAAGCAACTTGATTCCATGTGTGACATCATATCCTTTGGCGTCGCACCGGCTCTATTATTATACCAAGGAATATTGATAGAATTCGGAGCACCTGGCACACTCTTCACGGTTTTCTATATTGGCTGTGGCGCGTTTCGTCTCGCCCGCTTCAATATAAGTGAAAGCAATGGATATTTTACAGGAGTGCCCATTACGGTTGCGGGCTGCATCGCTACTTTAAGTTATCTAGCCATCCCGTATTTCCATCCGGTCTTTTTCTTATCCCTCATGATTATATTATCATTACTTATGGTCAGTCCATTTAAACTGAAGAAAGTTTAATAAGAAAGCGGATGTCCTAAACCGGACATCCGCTTTTTTGTTCCTATTCCAGCCTAAACCCATCTTATGCTTTTCGGACTAATGGGTCGGTCAAACGCATGAATTCTTCTACATCCTCCATACAGGCATTGACCGCTTCTTCCCAAAAATCCCGGGTCTTTAAATCGACGCCTAAATGTTTCTCCGCCAAATCCTCGACCTTCATGGAACCGGTATCCTTTAATAGAGCGATATATTTTTCTTCGAAACCTGCAGGTTCTTTCAGGGCATTCGCGTATATGCCTAATGAGAATAAGTAACCGAATGTGTACGGAAAATTATAAAATGGTACACCTGTAATATAAAAATGGAGCTTTGAAGCCCAGAACGTTGGATTATAATCACTTAAAGCATCGCCATAAGCTTCTTTTTGTGCATCGACCATCAGTTCATTCAACCGTTCGGCACTGACATATCCTTGCTTCCTCTCGTCATAAAACCTAGTTTCGAATAAGTAGCGGGCATGGATATTCATCAATAATGCCACGGAACGCTGAATTTTATCTTCTAAAAGCACCAGTTTTTCTTCCTCACTGGCTGCTTCCTTAACAGCTGCATCCGCTACGACCATTTCAGCAAAAGTGGAGGCGGTTTCCGCCACATTCATTGCATATGACCGATTCAATGGATGGATATCCCTCATCGCATAAGAATGGAATGCATGACCCAATTCATGAGCCAATGTCGATACATTGGACGGTGTGCCCGAATACGTCATGAAAATTCTTGACTGCTTATTTAATGGAAAGCCGGTGCAAAAACCGCCTGGTCTCTTACCTGGTCTGTCCTCAGCTTCAATCCAGCTGTCTTCAAAAGCTTTTTGGGTGAAGTTCGCTAATTGAGAGCCGAACTTAGCGAATTGTTGGATGATGAAGTCTGCACCTTCTTGATAATCCATTACTTTGGATTCTGCCGTAACAGCGAGCGGTGCATCCAAATCCGCCCAACTTAATTTATCCAAATCCAGTAACTCCGCTTTCCTTTTTAAAAACCTCACAAGCGGCTCTTTATGATCGGCAATTACATTCCACATGCTTTCGAGGGTTTCTTTTTTCATCCTTCCTATTTCAAGAGGCTCTTTCAAAATATCATCCCAGCCCCTTTTTTCATTCACACTGAGACGGAAGCCAGCCAAGTGGTTCAAAGTCCGGGCAAACAGGTCACTTTTTTCCTCCCAAGCCTGTTCCCACGCAGTAAATAATTCTTTCCGGGCCCTTTCATCAGGATCGGAAAATTTATTCGCCGCTTGGCCTACAGAAAGCTTTTCACCCTTATAAGGGATGGTCATTGAACCGACGATCGTATCATACATTTGGCTCCAACCTTCGAAACCGTCCATGGCCAATTGGGTGATCAATGCTTCTTCCTTCACGGAAAGCTTTTCCTTTGCCTTTTCCCGACGTTCATTCAATACGAATTTCAATTCATTCAATGGTTCTTTTTCGAGGATTTTTTCAAAAAATGCATCATCATGCTGTATCAACTTTTCATCCAGCTTGCTTAACACCATTTTTAGTGAAGCGACTATCTTCATTTGTTTGATCCGCAGCTGACCAGCCTTTTTATCCTGCGCATTTTGAGCTTCCAGGCATCCAATGAAAGCACTTGCCTGCGAAGATTTCATATTTGTATTTTTATAAAGATCAAATGCCTGGATTAAACTGCTTTCATCATTTCCTTCTGGATTGATATTGCTTACAAGTCGGTCTAATTCTTTTACCTCTTCGTTGATTTCATCTAAAAAAGTCAGGAACTCATTTGAAGAGCTTCCTCCTTTAAAAAAGATATCCAAATCCCATGTCATAGAATATCCCATCCCGCATTGCCCCCTTTTTATCACTAACCCCATTATAGAGGTTCATTCAATATTTTTCTAACTAAAAGGAATTTTCAGTATCTTTCAGAACATTTTTCTATATCCCAGATTAAAAGCATGTTATGATGAATATATTCTTGGGAAAGGGGTGGTTGATTCATATGAAATTCTTTATTCACATGTCTGCCATCATCCTGCTCCTCTGGACACTGCCCGTACAGTTCCACCATCATGCACAGCAGCTAACCATTGAAGAACATACCGATGTTCACCATTGGGATAAGGCCGACAAGAAACAGCCTTTCGTGCCGTCCTTTAGTTCATGGCAGTCACTTATCGTAATACTCATTTTCGAATTTTCCATTTTGGGCTTTCTTTATTTTCACTCGAATCTTCGACGGCGATATCTCAGTCCCGTTTTTTATCAGGCGAATTACGTAGCCTCACGCTCTGACATTTTATAAAAAATAAAATGGAGGAGTGATTCATATGTGGTTTCGACTAATTATGATAGGGGTCTTTTCTTTAACCGCTTCACGTCTGTTCCTTTTTCAGGGAATCGAGATTTATCATGCATTTACGGATTTGATCAGAAATAAATATTAAAAAAAGAGTGCGGGGGATTTCCCCGCACTCTCTTTGTTTACCATTCCTATCCTTTAGCTTTCTTTTCCTTCTCTTTTTCTGCCCTGTAAAATTCATGGAACATCTTCATCAAAGCACGTTTTTCGATCCTTGATACATAACTGCGGGAAATGCCAAGCTCTTTAGCGATTTCCCTCTGGGTTTTCTCCTTTTTCAAATCCAGTCCAAACCTGCCTACAATGACTTCCTTTTCGCGTTCATCCAAAATATCAATATACTTTTTCACTTTTTCAATTTCCATATTGAGCTGAATCGTATCGATGACATCTTCCGATTCCGATTTCAGTACATCGATTAAACTGATTTCATTACCTTCTTTATCCTGACCGATCGGATCATGCAGGGAAATATCTTTCTTCGTTTTCTTTGTCGCACGTAAATGCATCAAGATCTCATTCTCAATGCATCGCGCCGCATATGTGGCAAGCTTCGTACCCTTACCATCCGAATAACTCTCAATGGCCTTTATCAAACCAATAGTCCCAATCGAAATCAAATCCTCTGTATCCTCGCCCGTATTCTCGAATTTCTTGACGATATGGGCAACAAGCCTGAGATTATGTTCAATCAGGATGTTGCGGGCATCACCGTCCCCTTCACTCATAAGCTTCAGATATCTCTTTTCATCCTGAGATGACAAGGGCTGGGGAAAAGCATTGTTTTTCACATAGGAAACAAATAAGTAAAATTCTTTGATAATATAACCGACAACTGTAAGTATTCCGGGCATTGGCTTCATCCCCCGTTTCTTTGGTTTCCCTATTCATACCTATGCAACGGTGGGCTTGTTCGTGTCTGTCCCACCAAAAGAAATCACGAAAGTGTTAAATGTTCAAACCAGCCTGGATGAATTCACAAACGAACGAAGGCAAATGTTCATATAATGATAGGGAATTTTTTAGGGAAAGGGGGTTTTTTCGATGGGATATAACTACGGACCATACGGATGCAGCTATGGTTATCCGGCTCCTGCGCCTTGTTATGCAGGGTCTGGTTACGGCTTTGGTTATGGCCTGTTTATTGTCCTCCTGATTTTATTGCTCATTTTCGGGTTTTGGTGGTTGCCGGGATGTGGATTTGGTTATGGAGGATCAGGTCCGTGCTGCTGATTCAGGCAAAGAAAAACTCGGCCCGAGGGCCGAGTTTTCCCATTTTACCTATTTATATCTAACGTTGCCGTTTCGAGTTGATCAGCGTCATGAACATCTTGATCAACATCTCTTCAATACATACAAACCATGACAATGCTGCCCATGCACCGGCAAATCCGTTAGCCGGTATCCTTCTCCTGCCAATAGCAACGCTTCTCTCCTTTTACGTAAAACAAGTTAAACATATTAACCTCCACCTTTCTTTAATTTTTTATGAACGGAATACCTACCTCATATGTTTTTAGAAAAAAGGACGATGCTTCATCGCTTTATCTAGATGTTCTTCTCGAATCTTGTGGATTCTCTCCTGTTGCAAACATTCCTCGGCAGTCATTTTTTTCATTTTAATCGTGATTGTGAAAAAAAGCATATTCAGTGTCATAATATCACCTCCTTTAAGGGAGCGGCCCAACAAAAAGGCATAAAAAGGCCGCAGAAAGTTACGTCCTCCTGCGGGCTTTTTTAGAGAATATAAAAAGACCGCAGGATAAAACACTTCTCCCTGCGGCCGCTATGTCTGAATGATTAATAAAGCCAAATTGCTTTAGAAATATTCCGCTTGGCACAGGTCGAATGTTATGTGATTGTCATTTGAAACGGACCGGCTGATTGCGACGACTCCATGTAGATACAATGTCATTTTCTTCGACCTCCTTTGGAATATTTTTTATTACTTGGTAAGTATATCCACAAATTCGATATTTGTAAACGGCTTTTGCCTATTTATTTGAAAATTTCAATCTTTCTACCCATTTTCATGAGCTATTATTACCTAAAGGAGGTAATTGGTATGTTAAATCTGCCCCTTAATGGGATACAACACTAGAAAAATAAAAAACCTGATTCTTTAAAAGAATCAGGACAGACTGTAGACAAACTCGAGTTTGTCTACAGATTTAATGAGGGTTTGTAAAATCTCGAACGTCGATTTCCTCTTCAGGCACTCGCTTTCCGCGGGCGGTCCGCCCTCGGCGCTTTTGCGCCTGCGGGGTCTCCCTCGGCGCGCTTTTCCCGCAGGAGTCTCGCACCTTCCGTTCCAATCGACTTTGTTTTGAAATTTAGATAAAACCCCTTTGTCTAAACTAAGGTTTGCTTCTATTGTTGTAAAGTGTCCTGGTCATCCATTTCGGCCAAGATCTTCTTATATTTTTTTGATAATGAGAAAAATACTATGGATATGCCCAGGAACATGATTGTCGCTCCCATATAGACATATGTGCCAATCATCGCTTTGTCGCCAGTGGGAAGGATGGTTCCTATATAGAAGAACGAACCCACACATAACAAAGTGATCGCAAATTGTTTAAAATCCACCATTTTCGAACGCAGCATTGCAGCCGTTTGTTTTTTGCGGTTTTTCATGCCATTCCACCTTCTTTCAAGCTAATAAGATATCGATATCTCATTCTACCATATTTATTCCAAATGACAGGGTGTAAATAATGGCAGTCAGCTATGAAGCGGTCCCTAAACGATTATCCTTGCAGCGCTTGTTCCAAGTCTTCCAATAAGTCTTCAACATCTTCCAGACCTACTGAAATACGAATCAACCCATCCGTTATCCCAAGTTCTGCACGACGCTCAGCCGGAATGGAAGCGTGTGTCATCAAAGCCGGAATGGAAATCAAGCTCTCCACTGCCCCCAGACTTTCCGCAAGTGTAAAGTATCTCACTTTGTTCAAAACGGACTCGGCCTTTTCCGCACTCCCGACATCAAATGAAACCATACCGCCGAATCCACGCGATTGTTTTTTTGCAATATCATGATTTGGGTGGTTTTCAAGACCTGGGTAATAGATTTTCGAAACGCCTTCATGCCCGGATAGGAAACGAACGATTTGAGATGTATTTTTTTCATGTTCTTCCATCCTGATTCCCAGCGTTTTAATGCCCCGCATCAGCAACCATGAATCCTGGGGCCCTAGCACGCCTCCTGTGGAGTTTTGGATGAAATGAAGGTCATTGCCAATCTTTTCATCATTCACCACGACAAGACCCGCTACAACATCGCTGTGTCCCCCCAGATACTTCGTTGCGCTATGAAGCACGATATCGGCTCCAAGTGAAAGCGGATTTTGCCAGTATGGCGTACTGAAGGTATTGTCCACAATGGTGAGGATGCCGTTTTCTTTAGCTATTTTTGATACTTGTTCCAAATCGGTGATTTTCAATAATGGATTCGTCGGAGTTTCAATGAACAGTGCTTTCGTATTGTCCTTTATCTCTTTTTCGATCGAGTGTATGTCACTCGTATTAATGAAAGTAGCTTCCACCCCGAAGCGGTTAAGCACTTTAGTGATGACCCGGAAAGAACCTCCATAAACATCATCTGTCATCAATACATGATCACCATGACTGAACAGCATCATAACCGCAGTCATCGCTGCCATTCCTGATCCGAAGGCGAAACCTCTTTTTCCTTCCTCGAGATCCTTGATCAATTCTTCGAGGGCATGGCGGGTCGGGTTGCCTGTACGGGAATATTCATAGCCCCGATGATTTCCCGGACCATCCTGTTTATAGGTGCTCACTTGATAAATCGGCACCGAAACCGCCCCTGTTTGTTCATCACCAAAAATGCCGCCATGGATCAATTGTGTTTTTTTTCTCATTTTACATTCCTCCCTGATAAATTTTTTTACTTAAGTAACGTTCACTTGAATCCGGAAATATGACGACGATATTCGCCCCCGGGGAAGCCTTGGCCGCTTCTTTCATGGCCGCTGCAAATGCCGCACCTGAAGAACTGCCGACAAGAAGGCCTTCTTTAATCGCCAATTCCTTTACCATATCGAAAGCGTCATGATCGCTTATCGTATGGATTTGGTCAAAATACGTTTCATCCATATAGGCAGGTAAGAATTCCATTCCGATCCCCTCTGTTTTATGGGGTCCGGCTTTTCCGCCGTTTAAAATCGATCCTTCTGGTTCGACAATGACCGTTTTGACAGCAGCGTTCTTTTCTTTCAAATATCGCGATGTTCCCATGAATGTCCCGCCCGTCCCGGCACCGGCAACAAACACATCCACATCGCCTTCCATCTGTTCCCATATTTCAGGTCCCAGTGTTTTATAATAGGCATCAGGATTGGATGGGTTGGCGAACTGCTGGGGACAATATGATCCCGGTATTTCAGCCAGCAGCGCCTTAGCCTTGGCGATTGCTCCTGTCATCCCTTCCTCTGTCGGGGTTTGGATCACATTCGCTCCAAGGGCACGCATCAATTCCTGTTTCTCGGTACTGAATTTCTCCGGAACGCAAAATATCACGTCCACTCCACTGTTTATCGCAGCCAACGCCAAGCCAATCCCGGTATTCCCGGCAGTCGGTTCGATGATCGTACCGCCCTTTTTCACCTTCCCTGTCTGCAGCGCTTTGGCTAACAGTTCTTGACCAAGCCGGTCCTTCACACTGCCTCCCGGATTGAAGTATTCCAGTTTGGCAAAGATACGGACTTCATCCGGAAGCGGGAAATGGGTGATTTCCATCATCGGCGTTTCCCCTATCAGCTCATGAATGTTTTTAAAGACTTTCATATTCGGACATCCTTTCATAGTTATCCTACCAATTTAATGAGGATTATGCAATAAAGAATGATCAGCAGAAAAGCTTCCGCTGATCACTTACCATTCATTTCATTTTTTCAACCATTTTCAAAATCAGTGCCGCTGAATGAAGAGCCGCAGTTTCCAGGAATTTATCAAAGGAAATATTGGACTCCTTACCTGCGATATCCGAAAGGGAACGAATGATGACAAACGGTGTTTTGAATTGGAAGGCTACCTGTGCAATGGCTGCCGCTTCCATTTCCACCGCGTATAAATCAGAGAATTTCCCTCTGACGAATTCAACCCTGTCAGGATCATTCATGAAAGAATCCCCCGTCACGATCAATCCTTTCGCCACTTGTATATCCTCGATTTCTTTTGCTGCTTCTTCTGCGATTGCAAAAAGCTTTTCATCCGGTGTGAAAGCTGCAGGCAGCTGAGGGACTTGACCGTATTCATATCCAAAAATCGTCACATCGACATCATGGTGCCGCACTTCCGTGGATATGACCACATCCCCTACATTCAGTTCTGGATGATAACCGCCGGCAGAGCCAGTATTGATGACTGCATCCGGTTTGAATTTTTCTAACAGGATTGCAGTGGACATTGCCGCATTCACTTTACCGATACCCGATTTAAGTAAAATGACCTCGATACCATTCAGTGTGCCTGTATTGAACTCGGAACCGGCAATGGTCACCTGCTCCAACCCTTCCAATTTATCACGTAAAATCGTAACTTCTTCTTCCATTGCTCCGATTATGGCTACCTTCATTAGTAAAAACCTCTTCCTATAATTTTTCCGCCTCCATGATCCAGACGAATTGATTGCAGCGCTCGAAGTTCACTTTATATCCATTTGCTTCAAGCACTTTTTCCAAAAAAGGAATCGTAGTATAATATTCCGTTTGCAAATCGTTCGCCAAATTATGAAAGCCTGCCTGCCTTGCATCTTGAATCGCTCGTTCATGCGCTTCCTTTGATTGATACATTGTATCAGCAAACACTATTTTACCACCAGTATTCAGTAACTTTCCATAGTTGGCTATCGCTTTTTCTTTTTCTTCATCGGTTAAATGATGAAACGCGTACGTACTCACGATCGAATCAACCTGGTCCGGCTTCGGAAAATCAATAAAATCTCCATCTACAATTTCCGTTTTTCCGCTCAGCTTGCTTACCGCTATTTCCCTCATCGCAGGTGAAGGTTCTATTCCCGATACCTTTAGGCCCTTCTTCAAAAGTCTTTCCGTCAAATTCCCGGTACCCACTCCGAACTCCAGCACATGACCAAAAGCCCGATCTGTGACGCTGTCCAATATGCCATCATAATGTTTAAAAACCTCTTGATACTCAATATCGTGTCCACCAACCGTATCATCATACGATTTCGACCATTCTTCAAATAAATCGATAAATTCTCTGCCCATTTTTAATCACCTTTTATAATAAGATAATAAAACCTATAAGCATAATATGAAATAAACAGAGAAACAGTTCTTGTTTTTAGGCAAATTCATTAGGTTCAGATTCGGACAAAATGGTGGTAAACTAACAGTATCTGAATGTTGGAGGGGAACAGTCATGAGTTTTCAACTCGACTTAAACTTATTCGAAGATAAAATAGAATTTTTCGAGGCAGAAAGCATCAAGAATCTTGAAGAAAAAATCCAATCACAAATTGAAATCAATAAAGCGATCATGCTCCAGGTGGAATCCGTGTCACACCAAATGTATGTAAGTGAAGAAGGCAGACGTTTTTATAGTGCAGTCGTCCACTTTAAAGCTAAAAAATGATCACCATGAAAAACCCCCGAAAAGCGGAATTCCTTTCGGGGGTTTTTTCGTTTATACATTTTTTCTGAACATTACCTTTTATCGTTTGTCTTCAGCTCTTCGACCTTTACAGGTTTCCAACCTGATCCGTCCACCCATTCAATATAAACCCGGAAGGTTTTAGGGTTGTCTCCTTCAGAAACCGTACCGATTGCCGTGGTCGGCGAACCGCCGTTTTGCAGCCACCATAGCTTCATGTTGCCTTCATCGATTCCAGCTCCGCTTGCTATCGCTTTACTCATTTCATTCCAATCGACCGAGCCCTTTTCGAAGCTGGTAGTGTGCTCCCCGGATTGCTCCGTTCCTACTGGTTTCCAGCTCTCACTTGTATATGTAGACGCAACATTGCCATCGCCGCTGCCTTCCACTTCCACAAGTTCGGCATCTCCTGCCTTTTCTGGATCTGCATCATCTTCAGCCTTCTCTTCTGCATCTTCCTCTGTTGCTTTACTATCTTCTTTTTCGGCATCTTCTTCTGTTGCTTCACTATCACCTACTGCGTCTTCCTTCTCTGAATCCGTTTCTTCCTCTTTGCCAGAAGGTTTGTCCACTACTTTGCCTTTTTCTGTCTCGGCGACTTGCTTTGGTTCAGTCGTGGCTTTTTTTGAATCGGTGCCATCATCACTTAAGAAAATCGAGACTGCGACAATGACGATTAAAATGGAAACGATGGTGATTGCAATATTATATATTTTATTTACTTTTCTTTTTTGATCTCTCTGATTGAAACGTGAGCCCAAGGTCCATTCCTCCCCTTACCATTTCTTACTGCCTCATTTTAACATGATTTAGCCAGAGATAGAAGGGAAGGGTTTCCTACACTTTTCGTCAATTCTCGATATTGTCCTGGTCCTTCGAGTACAGGACTTTTACAATATCTGAAAAAAGAGGCGTCATGCTGGAACTGTTTTCCTTCGTTTCAAAACTTACGGTAACAAGAGCATATTTGGGATCTTTATATGGAAAGTAGCCCGCAAACCATTTATTAAGCTCCCCTTTTTCGATATTGGTCTGAGCTGTCCCGGACTTGCCGGCGACTTCCACAGGCAAATCTCTCAAAGAAGCACCCGTCCCTTTCTCTTCCGTCACGACCTTCCTAAGAAGATGCTGCATCTTCATCGTCGTATATGGAGACAGTGTCTCCCCGCCAATACTTTGATTGGGAAAATCGACTACGGTCGTACTATTGTTGAATTCGACCTTGGAAACGGCTTTGACCTGTTCCTTCTTGCCGCCGCGGGCAATCGTTGCCATCATATTCGCGATCGCGAGCGGCGTCGTTTGGACATCCTGCTGGCCAATTGCCGTTTTGGCAACCATTTTGGGATCTTTTTTTAAATCGTCATCATGCCAGACCTTTCCTGTTTGCTCATGATGCAGCTGAGTGACTTCCGTGTGATATACGTCCCCTTGCCAGCCCGTTTCACCAACCAGCCCTAACATTTTTGCATATTTGTCCAAAAAGTCCGGATCCTTCTCGGCTATTTCCTGTGACAATTCGGCAAACGTCCTATTACAGCTTTGGGCAAAGCTATTTTCAAAATTAAGTACGCCCAGTTCCCTCTGTTTATCCGTTTTGCCGTCTATCGTCAAATTACAATTAAATGTCCGGGTTGGGCTGGCCGCTTCATAATCGATGGCCGCTGCTGCCGTGACCGTTTTAAAGACGGAACCCGGCGTTTTTTGAGTCAGCATCATATTGACGGCCCCTTCGCCATTCGGATCTTTTATATTAAGCGCCGGACGTGATACCATGGCGACGATTTCACTTTTTTCGATATCGATCAATACGAGACCGCCTTTTTTTATCCCGCGTTCATCGACTAGCTTCTCCGCTTTCTCCTGAATTTCTTTATCGATCGTCGTCATGACCTTCACCGGGTAAAGCGGATTTGCAGGTTCCACATATTTAACATCGACACCGAACATTGGTCCACCGCTGGCGTCCACGTGAAAAACGAGCTTCGATTCCCCAGCGGAAAGCAAGAACTCATCGAAGGTCCTTTGCAGTCCCGTATTGCCTATTTTCGTTTCAGGAGATAAATTCATGTCCGGATAACGTTTTTTCTTTTCCGCATCAGATATGTTCGTCGTTCCGATCAATTGTGCTGCAGGCGTTTGATCATGATATAATTTCTCATTCACGGCAAAGACCCCGGGAATCTTCAATTCATTGATTGCCTTCGATTGGCTGGACGTCAACTCTATCGGTTCATCCCCGCCAAATACGAATGGTTCATCCGCCTCTTCTATCGCCCGTTTTAACTCCGCTTCCGATTTTCCTATTATCGAAGCCACATCATCTATGGGCCATGTCATTTTTTTCAAAAATGGAAAAAGGACGAGTGTCGGGATTTCTTCATGTGCTAGCGGTTCTCCATTTCTGTCATAGAACTTTCCGCGTCCATCATCAATCTTTAATATCTGTGAACGTTGATTCACGCTTGCTTCCAACAGGTTCACATCATGCTTTGAAAAAGATTCTGTCGATACAAGTTGGATGTAGGCAAGCCTGCCTATGAGCATCAGCATGAAAGCGGTCAAAAAAAGAGCCAGCAACCTCATTCGTTTCTTTTTCATAAAATACACCTCGGTAACCATTGTTGACGAGGTGCGAATTTTTAAACAATTATGAACAAATTTAACGCGGCACTTTTCCATAAAAAAGAGGATGCCCCGATGGACATCCCCTTTTGCATTTTATTTAGTCGATGGATACAATCTTGACGCTCATTTCGCCGCCAGGTGTCATGATCGATACCTTGTCGCCGACCCTTTTCCCTATCAGGCTTTTCGCAATCGGGGAATCATTGGAGATTTTTCCTTCGAATGGGTCCGCTTCAACGCTTCCTACGATGGAATATGTTTCTTCATCACCATTTGGAAGTTCCACGAATGTTACCGATTTTCCAAGTGAAACTGTATCTGTATTCGAATCATTGCCTTCAATGATTTTTGCATTGCGGATCATGTTTTCGATTGTTGTAATACGTCCTTCAACGAAAGCCTGCTCTTCTTTTGCGGAATCGTATTCTGAGTTCTCGGAAAGGTCCCCAAAACTGCGGGCGATTTTGATTCTTTCCACCACTTCTTTACGTTTAACCGTTTTTAACTGTTCCAGTTCCTGTTCAAGCTTTAACTTACCTTCTTTAGTCATTGGATACTCTTTTTCAATTGCCAAAACCCTTCACTCCTTCAAATTCTTTACAGCAAGCATTCGCTGTGACAAGTTTATGTACTATATCGTGCTTAACCCTAAATCGAGTCAAAATATATAATTGCGCGACTTAAAAAGTCGCGCTTCGATACTAAGAAACAATCCGTTCCTTAGTATATAAACCGACTGCGGTGAGCAGCCGGTTCGTTCTGTATCAAGAATAGAGTATTGCGTTTTCCAACATTTGTCCAGTCTTTCCCATTAAATAAATGGGATTTTTAAATAAACGGAGGAAAATGGCACCTATCATTATTTATGCTATGTTATTACAAAAAAGACTTTTGTTCAAGGATTGTTTGAATTTTTGTCACCATAAGGTCAATCGCCACATGGTTCTGACCGCCTTCTGGTATGATGATGTCGGCATAACGCTTCGTCGGTTCTATGAACTGATTATGCATCGGACGGACGACACTGATGTATTGTTCGATGACGGAATCTATGGAACGGCCGCGTTCTTTAATATCACGGGTCATCCGGCGAAGGATCCGCAGGTCTGCGTCCGTATCGACATATAGCTTCATATCCATCAGGTCTCGGAGGCGCTCATCCTCCAGTACAAGAATCCCTTCAAGGATGATGACATCCTGGGGCTCAACTGTGATGACTTCTTCCGAACGCGTATGGATCGAATAATCATAAACGGGTTTTTCTATCGTTTCATAGCGCAGCAAAGCGTTAATGTGATCGATTAGCAAATCGTTATCAAATGCAAGCGGATGATCATAGTTCGTTTTCAGGCGCTCTTCAAAAGGCAGATGACTTTGATCTTTATAGTAATAATCTTGTTCGATCATCAAGATGGAATGTCCTTGGAAGAATTCAAAAATGGAACGGGTAACACTTGTTTTACCTGATCCCGACCCTCCGGTAACTCCGATGACCACTGGTTTCTTTCTTGTCATATCATTTCTCCTTCCGCATCATATTGTTCACATAAACTCTATTATCTACTTGAATGCGGACAATTTGAAGCGGATGGCGGGCTGCCTCCAGCTCCTTACCTGACTCATCCCAGATCGTACCGATTTTTTGAGTGAAGTTTTCGATTTCCGGTCCAAAAAATTCCACTTCATCCCCAGGCTTGAAGAAATTACGTTGCTGCATGGTGACGATTTTAGTTTCCTCGTTGTAATCAAGCACCAATCCTGCGAAGTCGAAGCGAGTCTTTACGGTATGATTCCCGAACATTTGCTGTTTATACCCAGGAATTTCCCCTTCCATGAACGATGATGCCGTCTCACGGTTCGCACACTTATCAAGCTCTTCCAGCCATTCTTGTTTAATTTTGAAATTGTCAGGATCGGCACAATACGCATCAATCACTTTACGGTACACGCTGACAACCGTTGCAATATAATGAATCGATTTCATTCTTCCTTCGACTTTTAAGCTGTCTATGCCAATTTCAATCATGCCAGGCAGTGATTCAATCAGTTTCAAGTCTTTTGGACTCATTGCGAATGGAGCATCTTCTTTATCGAATAAAGCCTTTTCCCCATCTTGATCCAACTCATATAAATCATAATCCCAACGGCAAGACTGACAGCAGCCGCCCCGGTTCGAATCACGCGCCGTCATATGGTTCGAAAGGGTGCAGCGTCCGGAATAGGCAATGCACATGGCCCCATGAACGAAAGCCTCGATTTCGATATCGACCTTCTCCTTCATTTCACGGATTTCATCAGCACTCGTCTCACGTGCCAAAACAACACGCTCCAAGCCTTCCTCTTTCCAATACTGAACAGCCTTCCAGTTCGATAGCGATTGCTGTGTGCTTAAATGGATCTCGACTTTCGGAGCGACCCTTTTACAGGTTTCGATGATTAATGGATCGGCGACGATGATACCATGAACCCCTGCTTCCTGAAGACCTTCCAGGTATTCATCCAGACCATCGATATTTTCATTATGTGCGAAGATATTTGTAGTTACATATACTTTGGCACCATACTTATTAGCGAATTCGACGCCTTCCTTCATTTCCTCAAACGTGAAGTTACCGGCATTGGAACGAAGACCATATTCCTGACCGCCAATGAACACGGCATCCGCGCCGTAATGGACGGCAATTTTTAATTTTTCCAGGTTGCCGGCCGGAGCCAGCAATTCCGGTTTTTTTACAATGACTCTCTTTCCATCAACGATCTTGGAAATTTTATCAGCAATAGCATTCAAGGCTATTCCTCCTCTTTCTCTTACCCTTTTCTTTAATAAACCGATTCTTTAAAGAAGAACCCGGTATCCAACTCACGGTTATCCGGCTGAACCGCTTTGACTTTTTCAAAAAGTTCCGATTTGATATCCTCATAGCGGTCAGGGTCTTCAGCACATACGTCAATCGCTTCCCGATATAACTTTGTCATTTCAATGACATATTCCGGTGTTTGCAGTAACCCTTCGATTTTCAGTGAATCAATTTCCGCTTCAATCAATTCCTGAAGTTCATCAATCATGCACATATCATTCGGACTCATGATATGAGTACCATTTTCATCTTCATAAATCGGGTATTTATTTTCGCGTTCCTTATCATGCAAGAACATATTTCTTTGTTCCTTCCGATTTTCCACTTCCAATGCCTTGCCTTGGTATTCAAAGTAATTACCTAGGAGCGTACGCTTCGATTGGAACATGCATGTCATGCCATGCACTTGCACTTCAATCTCCACTTCGGCATTTTCCTTCATTTCCACGATCTCGTCCAGACTTATCTCACGGGCAGCAACGGCGCGGACAGCACCGCGTTTTCCCCAGTAATTACATGTGTACCAGTTCGTTACCGTCATCTCCGTATTCCAGTGCAGGGGCATATCAGGTGCCACGGCACGGACAGCCATCAAGACCGCGGGATCACCGAAAATGATCCGGTCGGCACCAGCCTCTTTAAGGAATGTAACATACCCTTCAAGCTCGTCCACTTTTTCATTATGAAAAATGGCGTTCATGGATACGTACACTTTCTTGCCCGCAGCATGTGCAAGCTCAATCGCCTTCTCTACATCTTCACGATTGAACTCCCCTGCCAGCCTTAACGCATAACGTTGTTCGCCAATGACGAAGGCGTCAGCGCCAGCATCGATGAGTTCTGTTATATGATCGACACTTGTCGGAGTCACGAGTAATTCAGGCTTTTTCATTTTTGTCACCTCTATGTTTACTGATGGCCACACCATCACCAATCGGCAAAATTACGGTATCGAAATGGGGATGGTCATGTAACCAGATGTTAAAGTCTCTGATTTTTTTGATAAGAGCTCGCTTTCTTCTCGTCATTTCCATTTCTTCAATGTTTTCGGCAACCAAGCCTTTGAATAAAACATTGTCAGTAATGATAATGCCAGCATCAGCAAGGAATGGTTCAAACAGTTCAAAGAATCGCTTGTACTGCCCTTTAGCTGCATCAACGAAGATGATATCGAACGGGCCATGCTCCATCACTTTCGGTCCCGCTTCAAGGGCATCCCCTTCAATGAGGGTGATCCTTTCCGACAGTCCCGCCTTCTTGAAGTTAGCCCTTGCCTGCTCAATACGGGCTTCATTCCGTTCAAGTGTGACGATTCGAGCTTCCGGAAGGGTCTCAGCCATCCTTATGGCCGAATAGCCAATTGCCGAACCTACTTCCAATATCGCCTTTGGCTGATGAAGCCTTAAAATCTGAAGCAGCACTTCAATTCCTTCGGGCTCCATGATCGGCACATTATTTTCCATCGCAAAATCTTCCAACTCCTTAAGCAAACCCGTACGCTCCGGAATTAAGGAATGAAGAT
Source organism: Bacillus sp. 220_BSPC (assembly GCF_001054655.1). Classification (NCBI taxonomy): domain Bacteria; kingdom Bacillati; phylum Bacillota; class Bacilli; order Caryophanales; family Bacillaceae; genus Bacillus; species Bacillus sp. 220_BSPC. The sequence continues at coordinate 1,905 of NZ_JVPL01000152.1, read as the reverse complement.
ATTGTTCTATTTTTCCGTTCAAAACGTTTCCTCCATTTATAAGGAAAACAAAAGCGCTTGGTCAGTAACATGAAAAAAATTGATTGAACAATTTCTTCACAAGGAGCTGAAACAAGTATGCTTGACGATCTACATTTCCTTATCTTTCAAAATAAAACCCGGCATTCGCCGAGTTACGTCACCGATAAGAATCGGATCAAAAATTCACTTGTACTATTCTATCATAAAAACAAGGGGAAAGTAATATCTCTCCCCCCTCTGTGTCCTTGCATTTTTTTATTTATTTATTGGAAATATGCTCTGCCTTTTTATTATTGTGGTCATCCAAGGTCTTGGAGTAAAGGACTTCCCCTTCAGGTGTTGCCAAAAAGTACAGGTAATCCGTTTTCTCAGGTTTCAGCACCGCATCGATCGATGTCGTTCCGGCATTTGCAATCGGCCCTGGTGGCAGCCCCTTGTTCTTATACGTATTATAAGGGGATTTCACCTCAAGGTCTTTATAATACACCCTGCTCTTATGTGAACCCTTCGCATACAAGACGGTCGGATCCGTTTGAAGCGGCATATCTTCCTCAATACGATTGTAAAAGACGGAAGCTATCTTTCCGCGATCGACTTGTGCCGTCGCCTCTTCTTCGACAAGCGAAGCGAAGGTCAGCATCTCGTGTACGGAATAATCGTTCTTGTCCATTTGGCTCTCGTAAGCCTGCAATGTCTCTTCCGTTTTCTTCAGCATCTCGATGACGATCGATTCCAGGGTCGGCTTTTCCTCATAAAAATCATAAGTAGCTGGGAAAAGGTACCCTTCAAGCGGATATAAAACCTTTTCATTTTCAATTTCCGAGGTCAATAGCTGCGGGAATTGCTCTTGCATGGAATTAACGAACTTCTTATCATTCAATTTCTTAAAGACCTTTTTCGGATCTTCACCCGTCTTCCCTGCTATGATATCGGCAATTTGTATAAGCTGCTTTCCTTCAGGAATCGTTATCTTCATTGCCGCTTCCTTCATGAGTTTTCCGGTTTTGATGCTTGTGACGATATCTTCAATCGGCATGGAAGGTGATAATTTATACTCCCCTGCCTGAAAACCGGATTCATTGCGGAATTTAATATAATATTTGAATACGCGTGCGTCCTTGATTATTCCCTGCTCTTCAAGCAGTGTTGAAATTCCGTTAACGGATGAACCGATTGGGATTTTCACTTTCTTGATGGTGTCATCATCCGGATCGACTGGTTTCATGGCTGAGTTGATATATAAAAAGCCCACAAGACCAACTATCCCAATTAGTAAAATAAGCGAAGCGATCGTAATCATGATGATTTTACGAACCAGCTTGGCTTCTCCTTGCTGTTCTAACAATTTCATTCGGATATGTTCCTTTTTAGATAGATTTTTATCTTTTTCATCCATGTTCATTCCCCCTGCAAACTCACACCAACTACAGAATGGTTTCTAGATGATGCTTTCTCTAATTAATCTTTGCTTCGAACATTATACTAAAATCAACAAATAATTACATGTTTTTTGCAAAACAACATTCATCAATACTCTATTTATGGTAAAAATGCACTACTTTCGTCAATATACAGGTATTATTTAATAGGAAAATAGTGATATCTTTGTCTAAAGTTTTTTTGAGGGTATTTTGATTTCCGCTCCAGGCACTCGCTTTCCGCAGGCGGTCCGGGAGCCTCTCCTCGGCTACACCTGCGGGGTCTCCCCTAGACACGCTTTTCCCGCAGGAGTTCGGATTGCCTACAGTCAATTTTATAGCTTGTACAATTTAGACGTTGATTTCCGTTCCAGGCACTCGCTTTCCGCGGGCGGTCCGGGAGCCTCCTCGGCTTACGCCTGCGGGGTCTCCCCTAGACGCGCTTTTCCCGCAGGAGTCTCGTACC
>NZ_JVPL01000151.1:0-13968 GCF_001054655.1 Bacillus sp. 220_BSPC | reverse complement strand
AATAAGCGAGTATTCGTGAGCATTATCTATTAAACTGAGGGAGTTCATTAAGACTAATCGCAGAGTTACACAGACTGTGAAGGAAGGTGATTTGATGAAATGGTTTTATAAAGGGAGATATTATCGGCATCGGAAAATTTCAAAAAAGTATCAAGGTGAAGTATTCAGTTTCAAAATGGCAGTAAATACGAAAAGCTGTTTAATATCCATATCGAAAAAATGCGTTACTATGTAACTAAATTAGGTTGGATGCAGTTATTCACAGTACGAAGAAATTATAAGGAAGATCATACGCAAAATGTGTAACACAAAGAAGTATTAATTAGAAGGCTTTTTCTCCAAAATACTTTTAAAGCTTTTTCTATAACAAAACAACAAATAACTATACATGATTACAAGTATTACTGCTAAAACAAGTAACGAATGATCAAGGAACAAATGAAGTAAAAAAATGTTGGCTATAATTGGAGACAATATTGCAAGTGCTAATGGGACAAATCGATTACTTAAAAGTAAAACTCCACAAACGATTTCTAAAAACTTTTCAAATATTAACAGATATTCAAATTTGAATAATGCCATTGCTTCAGGGCTAGTAGCAATAAATGGTTCAAAGTCAAAAATGACAAAATAACCGTTTAGACCTGCAATAAGAAAGATAAAACCTAAAAATATTTTGGAGAGATGTAAAAGGACTTTATTCAACCTATACACCACCAATTTGATTTTAATTATAATTCTAATTTTATTATAACAGGTTAATTGGTTACTGCGAGTACGAATACACTGTGCTTGTAGAACTATCCTACCCCGTTAGTTCATTAAGAAAAGCATTTCTTATTAAAGAATCGCGCCCGATCGTGGTAGATCAGCAATAATTATTAAATAAAAGTACCCGTTTTCATAAAAAAAATAATTAGGACTTACGAATAACTCTTTTTCTAAGTAAATATGTTACTGATGATTTACTTTTTATTAATCCCTTTGAATCGGTTATATGTATGTAATCTTCTGCTTTCTGAGAATCCCTCCAAGTAATTTCTTCTGGCATTGAAATATTAATTTCCACCGATTATTTTCTCTCTAAAAGTAAAGAAAATAGCATGATGTCTTTCTTAGAAAAATGCTTCACTTACAGAAAAACACCATCTATCTCTACATCTAAGCCCATTTCTTCTCTTACTGCTCGAATAGCAGCTTCTTCAAGTGTTTCTCCTACCATATAGGTTTGGGTCAGTAATATACTGTTTTTGTATCTATAAAAAAGAAAGGGAGTGTAGTAATGGGAAAACAAGTATATATTATCCATGGATACGGAGCTTCACCAGCCAATCATTGGTTCCCATGGTTAAAAGAAAAATTAATAGCAGATGATAATCAAGTTTTGGTTCTTCACATGCCAAATTCGTCTGACCCCAAGAAAGAAGAGTGGTTGGAAACATTAGCTAATAAAATAAAGAATTTAGATAACAACACTTATTTTGTAACACATAGCTTAGGGTCTATCACACTATTGAACTATCTAGAACAATTAGATCTGTTACCAAGCTTTGGAGGCTTTATTCTTGTTTCTGGCTTTTCTGAACCATTATCATCCTTACCTTCACTAAATCCTTTTACAGTTAAAAAAGTGGATTATAATAAAATAATTTCTGCAACTAATTCACGTGCTGTTATTTCTGCAAAAGATGACTATATTGTTCCTTTTCAATTAAGTCAAAATTTATCAAAACAATTGGATACATCATTTTATCCTGTTGAAAAGGGTGGTCATTTTCTAGAAGATGATGGTTTCATTACTTTCCCATTGGTTTATGATATTTTAAAAAATATGATGAAAACTGTATAAATAATGAGGGTGTCACCTTTTCGTGACACCTTAAAATTATTAAAAAATGTTCCTAAACAAACTGGCGCCATTGTTGAACAAAGTTCAAATAGAACTCTTGAACTATCCTGCCCTGTTAGTTCCGTAAGAAAAAGGCCGCCGCAGCAACCTTCCTTTTTAAAGCACAATGTGATCAATTCATTTTTCCATTGCCATATTGACGGATTCAATGGCATGTATGACAGCTGTATCGAATAATGGCACTTCGGAATCCTCAGGTTTAACTAGTAATCCAATTTCTGTGCAGCCTAGTATTATTCCTTCCGCTCCATCATCAACTAACCCCTTGATGACCTTTTTGTAATATTCCCTTGATGATTGTTGAATTTCCCCTAAACATAATTCTTCATAAATTACTTTATTGATGACTTTTCTATCCTCTTCATTTGGTATCAGGACCTTGATACCTTTAGTCTCAATTCGTGTTTTATAAAAGTCTTGCTCCATCGTATATTTAGTGCCAAGTAAACCAACCGTACTGATTTTGGACTTTCGAATTTGTTTTGCCGTTGAATCAGCAATGTGCAAAATCGGTAAACTGACTTTTTCTTCAATATATCCAATCACTTTATGCATCGTATTTGTACAAATTAGTATCATTTCGGCACCTGCCTTTTCCAAAGACAGAGCTGCATCGCCTAATAATTTGCCGGAGCTTTCCCAATCCCCTTCAGCTTGGCAGCGTTCGATTTCCTCAAAGTCCACGCTATATAAAATGCACTTGGCTGAATGTAATCCTCCTAATTTGGCTTTTACCTCTTCATTGATGATTCGATAATATTCCAACGATGACTCCCAGCTCATGCCGCCAATAAGGCCAATGGTTTTCATGAACATTCCCCTTTTCATTTGAAAATAGCTTACTATCAGTCGAAAAACTCCATATGTGCTTTTTCTTGTTTATAGTAATCTATTCTATTTTGTAAAGTCCCTGTATGAAACTCAAACTTATGACCATCTGGATCAGTGAAATAAATGGACTTCTTATCCTTTTCATCTCTTGGACGTCCTGACAGAATGTTTACATTCAATCCGATCAGTTTCTCATACATGTTCATGAAGCCGGCTTCTTCTATGGAAAAGGCGATATGTGTGTATGATTGGCTTATTTCATTACGGGGAATATCTTTTTCTTCATTCAGGGCAATCCACATTCCATTCAAATCAAAATAGGCTGTGGTTCTGCCCTTAACTAATAATTTCGCATCAAAAACCTTTTGATAAAATTCTATGGAACTGTCTAAATCAGAAACTGAAAATAAAAAGTGATTCAAACCTTTTATAGACACATTACCACCTCATATTAAGATTTCCTTTTATTCGCCATTAGACGCTTATAGAGAGGATACCCGAACATGTAATACCCGGAAAACGACAGCAGGATTAAGGATAAACCCGTCATTGTCAGGATACTGTATCTATACCAATCACCAAAGAAGGTTCCATCATGTAATGTAATGAGGAAAGTCGAGTAATCTGGATTTGTGGATAACACTTTTCCCGTACTCACATCCATTTGAACACCTTGACCGTTATTAAAGCGAACCTGGTACACATTTGCACTTGGTCTATATTCGATTCTAAAGATATCTTCAACCGAATCCGCACCTGGTAGATCCTGAGACACAGCAATGGACACGACCTTCTCCATGGGTATCGCTTGATCTGGACTCGCCTCTTCCCCCGTCCTTAACTCATCAGCCACTCCAAGGGGTATCATATAAACAAGCACGAGGCCCGTTACTGCGATGAACATGAAAAAGATGGATAAAATCAATCCAGTCCATTTATGTACTTTTCGGCTTAATTGATACAACTTTACAGATTTCGACAATGTTCCATCACGTCCCTTGACTATTTTTCAAAAAAATTTTTCTTCATGACCACCCTATCTTCATTTACAACATAATCATTTTTCAGATAAAATGCTTCTGCAAGCCCGTCATTGGCCGTTAATAGATATAGACTTTTAATCTCTCTCTTCTGCAGTTCAGCTTCTAAAGCTCGAAGCATTTTTGAGCCATGCCCTTTGCCTTGCATTTGATTATTCACACAAAGTTCTGCCAAATAATACGTTAAACCTTGATCGGACACTTTACTGTTTCCGGCAATGAAACCCACTGGTTTATGATCAATATGAAATAAAAACCCAAGAAATTTAGGTGTATGCAATAAGTCGGAAAGTCTCTCTTTAGCCGTTTCATAGGTCCATCTTTCATTCCATGGTTCACGATTAAAAACGTTCATGTAGAGTTCGATGCATAGCTCCAAATTCTCCGATGTCAGTGGTATCATTTCTGTCATATTCAAGCTTCCTTTCTATTTTCATTAAATTTTAGTATATTAATCCAAATTATATCTTATCCTTGTTGAACTATCCTGTCCCTATAGGACCATAAAAGAAGTGCTGCTTAAGAAGAAATGAAGGGGGCATACAATGAGCAGATTAGATAATTATGAGGTTCTAAAGAGAAATATGCTATTCCAGGGTGCATTAGCAATGAATAAAACCCGCTTCAGCTGACAGTCCTGCCTTAGTGGATTCTATAAAAAAAAGGGCGACCGGATTTTTACTGGTCAACCTTAGTTCATTGATAACTGTTTAATGAATAAAACTCTATCTTGATTAGGTCCGTCATAGTCAGAGTGGACTGAAATACCATCAATGAATGTATCACCCTCTTCCATTTCAAATCCCATCTTAGTATGATAGGCGATTGAAGATTTGTTGACCGGAGACGTTACACAACGGACAACATTGCGGCCATTTTGATTAACGACATCGAAAAATTGATTATATAACTGTCTCCCGATATCATTTCTTCTGTATTCAGGCTCCGACAAAGTGAATATATGCCTCATCAGGCTGAGATTGAGATAAAATCCCTATCAGGAAACCGACTATTTCCCCTTCCTTTTCGGCTATGAAACTTGTATTTGTAAAATGTTCAAAGAATAATTTCGGTAGCATATCAGACATTGGCCTTCCGCCCCACCATTCATTGATTAGCGGTGATATGGCATAGTAATCTGACCCTTTCACTGAACGTATTTCCATCCTTATCCCCCCTTAATGATGTAAAAGTCAATTTAACTAATTTTATCATTAAGGTCATTTTCACGTAATTCATTCTATAACTATCCTTGCCCGATGCATAAAGAAAGAGCTGCCTTATAGGCAGCTCCGATCATCACTTCATAATAACTGCAATAATCGCTATAATAATACACAGAATTCCACTCAAAAATTGCCCTAATCCTGAAGCTTCTCCCATTAGCATTAAATTGAATATGTTTTTACTTTTTCGGTTTTCCCCAAATAAGCCATCATCTGTTTTCATACGATAAATACCCCAAACTATTAAAACAGCCCCAAAAATAAATAATACATTAACCATTTATGTTCCTCCGTTGTTTGTTTAATATGTGCATCTTTGTGAAATATACTATTTGTCATCCTCATCAAAAATAAAAGTTTCTTCAATTGATAAATTAAAAATTGAAGCTATTTTATACGCAAGTAGCACAGATGGATTATACTTTTGTTTTTCTAATGAGATGATAGTTCTAGAAGATACACTTACTTTATCAGCTAATTCTTGTTGCGTTATTCCATATTCTATTCGCAATTCTTTTACTCTATTTTTCATAAATCCTCCGAATTAAAGGAAAATATTGTAATACTTTCTAGACCCAATTTCGCTAATTATTAATGAGACTAAGATAACAAATAATGCAGTTTTTGTTGGGATAGCGACAAAATTAGTTATAAACATAAGAATAAAAATTTCGCACATCAGAATTTGCAAGGAAAAGCGAGCAACTTTACCATCAATTAAAGCATCTCTTTCGTCGTACTCCTTCGATAGTTCCTTTTCTAGTGATTTATTCTTACCGGATGTTATGTATGAAATTGTTGAGTACAACAAAATAATTCCACCCAGAAATACTATGATATAGCCAAAATTAAATCTTTGTGATGTATCGAGAATTATTTGAATGATTCCCAATATTATTATCACCGTTGAGACTAAAAAACGCTGTATGAATAGATTTTTCAATCATACCTCTCCTAACCAACTTATTCACATAGAGTGAAGTTTTCTTCACATGAAGTTAACTTCATGTGAAGTTGATTTCATGTTAATCTGTTTCAAAACAAATGTCAAGGGTAAATACTGATTCAACAACTTTCACTATCCTACCCCTTGCAAAAAGAAAAAGCTGCCTTAAAGACAGCCCGATTTTCAACTAAATATTAAATTATGTAAAACACCTACGAAAATACATCCTGTGATTAAAATCGACCAGCCTGCTTTTTTTGTTACAGATTTTTGAAGGATTTTGATTTTAGATAAAGTAAAATCAATGCCCAAAACTAGAACGACAATATACAATAAATTAATCCAATAAGAGTTACCCATTCTATCAAGATAAGGACTTAGAAAGAGTATGACACTGAATATTGTCATTCTGTAGGCAACATGTTGCCACTTCAATTTTTTAACCACCTTATGATTTATGTTGCATTGTCATCTCTATTATAAACGAGTCACTTAATCAGCTATAAAGGATTTTTTCACCTTATCCCTTCCAGTCTTTGTTCAACTATGGGTTTAGCGATTTTTATTCAGATTAAAGTTTAAAGTTGGACTATGGAATCTAAAAATGCCCCAAAGCCTAATCGCTTCGGGGCATTTTTTTAGTTAAGCTTTGAAACGAGAAATCAACTCCTGCAATTCCTCTGCCAATCTGGTCAAGGAAATGGTTGCTTTCGAAACCTCCTCAATCGAGGCCAATTGCTGCTGACTGGCAGCTGCTGCCGTTTCAGTGCCAGCAAGTGTTTCCTGTGACCCTTCAGCAATTATTTCTATGGTTTGCTGCAGTTCTTCAAAACCATTCTTTATAAACTGGGTAGCTGCTGCCACTTCTTGAATCTGGGATGTTACCTGCTCTATTAAAATTAAAATTTCTTCAAAGTTTGTAACCGTTTCTTCTGAAAGCTTTATTCCAGAGTCCACATTATCTCTTACAATTTGAATATTATTAACGGTCTCGTTTGATTCATTTTGGATGGTTGAAACAAGCTTATGGATATTATTTGCAGATTGACTGGTTTGATCGGCTAATTTCCTGACCTCTTCTGCAACAACTGCGAATCCTTTGCCATGCTCCCCGGCTCTAGCAGCCTCGATTGCAGCGTTTAATGCAAGTAAATTCGTCTGACCTGAAATATCAGTAATTAGAGTGGAAATTTCTTTAATTTGTGTCGCGCTAAATACTAATGAGGTGACTCCTTTATCCGCCCTGTCAACAGACAGATTGATGGATTTCATCTGCTCGAGCATTTCATTTACTGAGCTTTCACCACTTTCAGCTTGACCTCTCATATTTGATGAAACTTCTGCTACCTTTGATGTATTCGAAGCTACCGAAATGATGCTGTTTAGTGAATCAGTAACCGCCTTAAGGCTATTAACTGTCAATCGGCTTTGTTCACTATTGTTTTGGGTTATCGCTTGCATCGTTTCCGAGATGTGATCCGATGTTACTATAGACTGTTCGGTACTGGCCGAAAGTTCTTCAGAAGCAGCTGCCACTTGTTCAGATGATATGCCAATTTGCGAAATCATTTGTCTAAGCGAGTCCACGAAGATATTGAACGATTTAGCCAGTTGACCAAATTCATTATTGCCTGTAACCTCCATATGCTTAGTTAAATCAGCATCACCTGTGGCTATTTCCTCTAATTGGCGGTTTAACTTTCCAAGTGGCAGCAGAATTGACCTTAACAGCAAAATACATAACACAAGTCCAACTATCGATGTAGCAATAGCCAGGAAGAGAAAGGCTCCCCTGCTCAACTGAGCATAGCGGTCATTTAACGATTGGATGTTGGAAACATCAGTATGAAGGGCTTCCACCAATTCATTTACTGAAGGATCCAGCACCTCTTTCCTAAGGGTTCTTTCTTCTCCAAAGTGCAAGTCTTTAGCTCCTTCATGATCTTCCTTATAGATGCTAATCACCTGCTGGTTCATATCCCAAGAATCATTAAAGTTCTCTTCTAGCTTATTTATATTCTCACCGTATTTCTTTTCCTTATTAAGCTCCTTGATTTTTTCGATTTTCTTATGTACATCATTTGCTTTTTCTTCCATCCCTTCGGCAAATTGTTTATCCCCAGTTATGATAAATGCCCTTTCATCATTCGATAAACCTGCCAGGTGATACTGAATCCCAATAACAATCTTTTGAATTTCCAACTTATCCTGAAGTATTGAATTCCTTTCAGATGATGCATCTATTACATAAACAGCAAAACTCCCCAGTATTAGAATGGTTCCAATAAGAATGGATACTGTAGTTATCAGCCTCGTTTTAATTTTCAATTCTGTAATCTCCTAAAATCTATAGATTTTTAACATTCACTCACCATTTATATCGGACTTTCAGCTCATTTATGAAGATTAAAAACCGTCTGTATCAATAAAAATAAGCCGCCTTCATGGCAGCTCCCTCTTCAATCAATATAGATATAATGCTTAAAACTGCACGTAAGTATGGCTCCGCCTTCGCCAAATACCTTGATAGCCCCTACTCATATTAATATTTTAATGATTTAAGAGACATCTCTTAAATTCCCTTTTAAAAATGTGTGTAACTTTTAATTTTATAGTAGATACAGTATCATTGATTTTACAAAGACTAAATATTCTTACATTTCATCCTATTCCCTGCAATCCTTAACAGGCATAGGCAATGAAAAATTCCCCCATAAAATAACTAGGAGTGACTAAAGTGAAAGCACAAATCATTCAATCTTTTGGCGATCCATCCGTATTTCAGCTTGAAGAGGTTTCAAAACCCGAATTAAAACCTGGACATGTACTTATTCAAGTCAAGGCTTCAAGTGTAAATCCTATTGATACGAAAGTCCGTGCTGGTGCAGTTCCAGCCGTTTCCCCCGAGTTTCCAGCCGTTTTACATGGTGATGTCGCAGGTTTGGTATCTGCAGTGGGTGAAGGAGTGACTGAGTTTAAAGTTGGCGATGAAGTGTTTGGATGCGCGGGTGGTTTTAAAGGGACTGGCGGTGCACTTGCAGAGTTCATGCTTGCAGATGCTGATTTACTTGCTCACAAGCCGAAAAGTTTGACGATGGAAGAAGCCGCTGCTTTACCACTGGTTGCCATTACCGCTTGGGAAGCATTATTCAATCGGGCAAATCTAGTCCCTGGTCAAGATATACTGATCCATGCAGCAACCGGCGGTGTAGGCCACATTGCCATTCAGCTAGCCAAATGGAAAGGCGCGACAGTCTATACAACTGCCTCTTCGCAAGAGAAGCTGGAGATTGGCACGCACCTTGGGGCAGATGTAACGATCAATTATCGGGAAGAAAGCGTTCATGACTATGTACAAAAATATACAGACGGAAAAGGATTTGACGTTGTGTTTGACACGGTAGGGGGAGAAAACCTTGATCGCTCTTTTGAGGCGGCTGCGGTACATGGAACGGTGGCTGCCATTGCAGCCCGTTCAACTCATGACCTCTCCCAAGTGCATTCAAAGGGACTTTCTCTGCATGTTACCTTTATGTTGTTGAAGATATTAAATAAGGACATGCATAAGCAATATGGAGAGATTTTGAAGAAGGTTGCCAAGGTGGTTGAGGAAGGTAAGCTGCGCCCGCTTGTGGATCCAAACATGTTCACCTTTGATGAAGTCTCAAAAGCTCATGAATACATGGAGTCAGGCAAGGCGATAGGAAAAATTGTTTTGAAAAATGATTGGTAATGAATAGGCAGATTAACAACTTTATGTTCATTTAAAAATAGGCGGTACGGTGAAAATCTCTATAGATTCTCGCTGTACCGTCTTCTTTTATTTAATAGGACAATACCGCGGTCTGATGTTGAGTATTCTTATTTAATAGAATTGCAGAAAACGTTACTCTGCCGTGTGAAATAAATACCAGGTACAATTTGGTTTAAATGATTGTTAAAAGGGAGAAAGGGAAAAAAAGATGAGGTGATAAAATGATTTATCTGGAAATAGCAACGAAGCTGGTGATTGGGCTGGCTGGACTCCTGGCAGTGACAAGACTTCTTGGAAAAAAAGAAATGTCTCAAGTGACCCCTTTTGATTTTATTTACGCTTTAGTATTAGGCGGCATTTTAGAAGAAGGCATTTACGATGAAAAAGTGTCGATTTGGCAGATTCTATTTGCCATTTGCCTTTGGGGGATTTCCGTTTATATCATTGAGATTTGCGCTCAAAAAAGTGATCGCATGAAAAAATTGCTCAAAGGACATCCTTCTTTGATTATTCGTAATGGCGAATTGGATATAAAACAAATGAAAAAAAATCACTTGGAAATTGAACAGGTTCGAACCATGCTACGGAAACAGGGGGTGTTCACTCTCCGGGAAGTGCGAGATTTATATCTTGAGCCTGGCGGCGACATCAGTGTAAAGCTTCATTCTAAGGCGGGAAGCGTCACACCAGATATGCTTGACCTCAATCCTAGGGATGAAGCACCTTCTATCTTAGTAATTGAAGAAGGCCAAATAAAAGAGGAAGAACTTCGATCCGTGAAAAAATCAAAAGAATGGCTTCTGGAAGGGCTTCAGAAGAGGAATTATAAAAAAATTGAGGATATCCTATATGGAGAATGGTCAGAAACGGATGGATTCTATATACAGCCGTATCCAAAAAAAAATTCTCATATACAATAAAAAACTTGAAGAAATTTTATAGACGGTACAGTGAAAATCTCTAAGCTTCCCGCTGTACCGTCTGCTTTTATTTTTAATTGCCGTAAAGCACCAATAGGACATAGTAATCGGAATTGGCAACTTTAAGACAGATTGCCATAGTAGACTTCTACAGGATAAAAAGGGCTTTCTTTCAAAATAAAATCTCGGTTTCAGTGTGATCACATTTGAAAGATATGAATTCATTATACATAACCGGACAATCATCATATATGTTCCGCTGCTTTGCTTCTCCTTATTAGGCTTTTCAAGAGTTACTCTTTATAAAAAGATAACAAAGTATGGACTTTAATATTCATTATCGTCTATCAACAATAGCTGACACCATTACATATTAAATGCTATATGGATGTTTTCAAATCAAAACGAGGCCCTTCACTCGTTTGGTGAATAAGTCGCCATCTAATAGTCCATCTTAACAAATGAAGCTACATGGAGGGAGGTTCTAGGCATGAGCCAAAAGCGTGATAAAGGCAATAGTCAGAAGGGAAAGGCTAAAAGCAATACAGTAGACCCCGTGATTGCAGCAGAAGACTTGGAAAAAGCAATTTATCCAACTAATAAGCCCCCGCGCAATGCTAAATAAGTACAATCTCGTGACTTCTTTGCTTTTCCCAGAAGAGCTTGCAGGTAAACGAAACTGAAGGGTCAAGCATTCCGCTAACATGAAGGATTACTTGGCTCTTCATCGAAATAATAGACTTTTCGAATTACCAAAATACCAGTCGTCATTATCTAGTGTATCTTCCCATCCAACACTTATATTTCTAATAGCCTGTTATTCGTCTCAATCACACCCCAAATGTTTATCTACATAGATACTTTATCCATTCTTTATTAAACTAACCTGCCCGATGCATAAGAAAAAGCTGCCTTAAAGGCAGCTCTGATCTTTTTTAACGTATTAAGAATTCCAGCAAATCCTACTGGACACCATTACATAACCGACCGATATTCTCGACTTCAACAACGACTTCATCCCCCGACTTGATCATGCAGCTGCCAGATGGTGAACCCGTGGCCAAAATATCACCGGGCTCCAGTGTCATTACCTGTGAAAGCCAGCTGATCAAAAATGGAATGCTCAGAGACATTTCATTGGTATTTCCGTCTTGGACAACGCGGCCGTTTAAAGTGGTCACAATCCTTAAGTTTGTAGGATCTACCCCGGTAACGATGCATGGTCCCAAAGGTCCGAAAGTATCAAATCCTTTGCCCCGCGTAAACTGTGGATCTTTTTTTGTAAGATCTCTTGCTGTCACGTCATTAAATATCGTGCAGCCGAATACATAATCAAGCGCATCTTCTTCTTTAATGTTTTTTCCGCGCTTTCCAATGACAAGGGCCACTTCCCCTTCAAGTTCCACTTGATTGGATAGCTCGTTTGGAGGAAGGATAATATTCTCCTTGTCTGCAATAAGCGAAGATAATGGCTTTAAAAATAGGAATGGTTCAACAAGGTTTGCCTCTCCACCCGTTTCCTTCGCATGACCTGCATATGTCCAGCCGAAATTAACCACTTTCGAAGGTTTTACAGGTTCCAAGATTTTCACGTCACTATATTTCAGCTCGACCCCGTCATACTTTATTTCCTTGTTGACAAGTTCAGCAAAACTGCTAGACAGTTGTAATATCATGTCATCCTCAACAATACCGTAATGTATATTGCCCTGTTGATTCTGATAGCGAACTATTTTTTGTGTTTTTTGTAGCACATGCATTATGAATAAACTCCTTTGATGATTAAGATTACCACAGATATTATAAAATCCGGTTCTACTATACTATAACATGCCTGTTCTTTTACGGGAAAAAAGAGCTCTCGTCGCGACTCCATCTTCTACTAAACCGACCTTTAGTTCAATAAGAAAATTATTTAACTATGTATTTTATGGAACCCTATCATTTTTTTATAATTTTATCTGTGCATTGCCTTATATAGGCTGCAATACATATTCCGATTGGCAGCCTCAGTAGTACATTCCCCATGAAATGTTTACCACCCAATCTTGTATAATATTTTCTAAACAAATCCAGTCTATTAAAGACTTGTTGCTTATTGATTATCTCAAAATATCAAAACTTTTGTACTGGTAATTCGTCCCTTTTCAGCCAACCTGCCTTGTTAGTGCCATAAAAAAAAGGCTGCCTCAGCAACCTTTTTGTCTGTTGGATCAAATGGGTGGCTTCACCTTTAACCCTGATCTTTTGCTCCTGATAAGGTAGTATAGAGATTCAGCACTTCGTTTCTTTGTATACGTTATCGAGTCGCTTTAGGCGGTTGGCACACATCACATTTACGTTGGTTATTATTTTTAAATTTCTTAAATGTTTTTTCAAAGTTGCTTCCACATGTACATTTAAATAGTAACTTTTGAGAAAAACCATGATATTCCGTCGTCAGTAACTTACTTTCCGAATTCTTCTCAACAAATTCTTTAATTTGACCAATCGTCCATTGTTTATTCATTCTCATACACCTCCATATTTTATCGCTATGCGGAGGCTTTTCTAGGCATCCGTTCAAAAATAGTAATTTTCGTAAGTTATTCATTATAACATGAGCCGGCACTCAATCAAACAACTCGTTTGTTGAATAAGAAAAGGAGCTGCTGAACAGCTCCTGGTAATGCACCCGTTAGTTCAACAAAATCACTTAGCCTTATTATGCAATTGAAATGACTCTTCAGAACCATTCCATTTTACATTTACTTTTATAACTTCGCCTTCACCTATTATTGCTCCATTTTCTGATCCACCTCTAATTGTAAATACTTTTTCACTAGGTGGTTCTTTGTATGCCTCAGTTTTAGTTCCGCTTGAAGTGGTTGTTTCATAAGTGTATTCCAGGTTTTTCATGGAAGATAATTCTTTCAAAGCCCCCTTATATTTTAATACAAGTTCATAGCTATCTTTGCTAGAATGAGTGGTTTGTTCGTTTTTCTCTCCCCATAATTCAGTTCCTTCATAAAAATATACAGCTTCCCAATGTTCGCTTTCTCCTGTAAATTGATAATTATGTTCAGTCATTTCCTCCGAATTAGTATCTTTTTTAGTGGTTTCCAAATTAGTGGTATCCGAATTAAAATCCTTGTTAGTGCTGTTAGATCCACAAGCTGTTAAAACCATCATTAAAAATAATACAGTAAAAATTTTCTTCAAATTATATCCTCCTTAATGATAAAAATGAATTTTTTTCAATTTTACCATTTAAAGGTTTTCATTTTGGTTTCGTTTGAAAATTTTTCATTCCACTAACCTCCCTCAATAAACTAAACACAATCTCACGATTGCTTTAAAATT
>NZ_JVPL01000150.1:0-2334 GCF_001054655.1 Bacillus sp. 220_BSPC | reverse complement strand
TCCGCATTGCACCACTTAGATATGCATAAATTTTTGTGGTTTCACTTTTTCATGGCCCATTAAACTTTGACCCCCTTCTAGAGGCGCTCATGGACCTATTATGCTATGCTATTTATAGACTTACAAAGGGGGAATTATGTACATGTCATTTTTTGATAAAATGAAAGCAAGCATCGGAATCGGTGCGGCGAAAGTGGATACAAAATTGGAAAAAGATTCATACAAACAAGGAGAAACGGTAAAAGGGAACGTGTTTGTCCTTGGCGGAAACACCAAACAGGAAATCAATGGGCTGTACATCCATGTGATGACACAGGTTTTGAGGGAACAGGATGACCGTAAGTATTTAGATGATGTTACCCTTTACAAAATAAAGGTTTCGGATGCATTCGTCATTGAAAAAGGCGAAGAAAAGGTGATTCCGTTTTCCTTGCAACTTCCGTACGAAACGCCAATCACGGTAGGGGACGTGTCTGTGTGGATGAAGACGGAAATGGATGTGACGTTCGCATTGGACCCTAAAGATAACGATTATATAAACGTATTGGAAAATGAAACAGTCAGTAGCTTCCTAAAAGCAATCGAATCATTAGGGTTTTACTTGAACAAAGTGAAAAATGTACCCTTCAAACGCAGCAAAACGGGTGTCTTTCAGGAATTCGAATACAAGCCAAAGGGCGGTCCATTCCAAAGAAGCCTTGATGAGGTTGAAATCGGATTCGTCGCGGACGCTCAATCCGTAGATTTATTCATCGAAGTGGATAGAAAAGCAAGAGGACTTTCTGGTTTTTTGGAAAGTGCAGCAGGAATGGATGAATCCAAGATCCGAGTGCAATACAAACATTTCCAAAAGGAAAGTGTAGAAACAGCCAAGCAAGAACTAACGGATATACTATCCCGTTATTCTCGATAAATTGGATTTGCTTATCTGCCTTATATAACCCCCATACATCAGTTAAGATCATACCTGTTTCACTCCAATCTATACCCTATTAATAGACAGTATAGACAAAAGAAGAACTATTATACTAGATTAGTAGATTTTTCATTAAACAATAACACCTGTTAGTTAAAGAAGAAAAACTGCCTTAAGACAGATCCGATCTTCAGCTTACGCACCCGTTAAAGGAGTTGCCCTAACAACTCCTTTAAGAACAAAATTTATTTATTAATCACTAATAATCCTGTTTTTATTTTTAAAGTAAATAAAAAAATTAAATATGCTTAACCCTAAAATTATAAGAAACAAATATGAGGAAATAACATCTCCTCCTAAATTTAATTCATCAGCTATGTATCCTATAATAATAAGATTAATACCAGAAACAATTATTGAAATTATTGAAGTAATACTAACTGTGAATCCATTAACGAGGTTGCTCCGTTTCTTTTGAACCAATAAAATAATGGTAATAACAATTAAACTAATTATAAAAGTAATAAAAACTAATCTTAGGAAATCGTATATTTCCAACCCTTCCATAGTCATCCCCCTTACTATCCTTTTCCTATTAATTTACCACAAAAAACCATTATCCTTATGCAACTAAACTGCCCGGTAGTTCTATAAGAAAAGGAGCTACTGATCAGCTCCTGATATTAAAAAAGTTAAAATTATTCAGCACGAAAGTAAGTTAATTCAAATGCGTAGTACTATTTGAAAATCTTATAAGTTTGTATGGATGATCGGTATACTCAAGAAGATGTATACCTGTATTATTAGAATTGAACCACACATCATTAATTTCGGGTGGTAATTGAAGAAAGCTTTCAATTATTTTAGTAATCATCCCCCCATGGGATATTATAGCAATTCTTTTATAATTTGCACTGTTCTCTCTAATATAAGAAAGGACATTTTGAGCTCGTAATCTAAAATTAAATTCACTCTCCATATCTTGCATCTCTCGTAAATCATCTAAGAATGTTACTGGGCATTGGATAGTATTTGCTAAAGTTTCAGCAGTTTCACTAGCACGAAGCAAAGTACTTGACCATATGAATTCTGGTGGAAACTCTTCTGATACACGCCGACACATTTTTTCTACTTGTTCAACTCCCTTAATAGTTAATGGTAAATCTGTAGTTCCTTCATAATTTTCTTCTAGAAAATCGTCTTCTGACTCACCATGTCGAATTAATAGTATCTGCAAGATAACACCTCAACTTTGTTTTATTTATCCATATTAATAATTCAATTCAACTTTAATAAAACCTTTAAAAGAATAAAAACTGAGGTATCATAACTCTAAACCCTATTAAGGTTTATTAAGAACCTTGTTCAACTAACCTCCCTCAATAAACTAAACACAATCTCACGATTGCTTTAAAATT
>NZ_JVPL01000149.1:0-525 GCF_001054655.1 Bacillus sp. 220_BSPC | reverse complement strand
TTTTTAGAATTTCTAAAAGAAATTGAAGAGGTGACAGGGCAAATGCCTATGGTCATTTTAGAATCTACAGGGCATTACCATTCTCCTGTTATTCAATACCTGGAGGAACAAGGGATTCCATATATCTTACTAAATCCGATTATTTCTTATCAGGCAAAGAAGTCCAGCTTACGGAAGGTAAAAACGGACGCTATCGATGCGTACCAGTTGTGTGTGCTGTATTACAAAGAGGATTTAGAACCTCATAAAATTAGAGGAATTCAGCTATTAGACCTTCGGAATTTGTCCAGACAACGGGAAATCGTAACGAATATGTATGTGGAAGCTAAACTTCAGTTTCACACGATTTTAGATCAAGTGTTTCCTGAATACCGAAAGGTTTTTTGGGATCTATATTCAAGGGTTTCTTTATTGAAATTAAAGGAATATCCCACTTCAGAGGCGGCATTAGCAGCCGGGGAAAGTAAACTAGCACAGAGTGTTATAGAGTTCTGTCCTAGCAGATCGGGTCAATGGGCATGGGAA
>NZ_JVPL01000148.1:0-49385 GCF_001054655.1 Bacillus sp. 220_BSPC | reverse complement strand
AACATCGAGAACTTTGTGAGCAACTCTGAAGGTAAATCACAAGATCACTATAACCATGTTTCAAAAAACATCGAGAACTTTGTGAGCAACTCTGAAGGTAAATCACAAGATCACTACAACCATGTTTCAAAAAACATCGAGAACTTTGTGAGCAACTCTGAAGGCAAATCACAAGATCACTACAACCATGTTTCTGCAAAGTAAAAGATTTTTTTTATAAATAAGTATAGGAGAATTTTATTCTCCTATACTTATTTACTATAATAATGAGGTGAATTTAATGACAAATATAGCTGTTCAAACTCCTAATGAAAAGTTGCATTTTTTCAATACAAAAGAAATTATTGCAAATATGGAAGAACTAATTAGATTTTTCAAACAAGATAGGATTGCTTATAATAAAAAAGATTACATAAATGCTTTAAATAGCATGCAAGGGAACTTTATACCTGTTAATGATAAAATTGAGGTTACTTTTGATCATGAAGATTTATATAATAGATTAATTATTAAAGACTTACTCAAAGATAAGAATGTTAAATTTACAGATCATCTTTTTTCAATTGACGAACAACAAGAGATTATGAAAAATATTGAAGAAGCTTTTGAACTTTTAAATACTATAAATCCTAGTATCATGAACACAATGAGAAAAGTCATTGGAGCAATTGCATGTTATAAAGTAGAAGGATATGTTGGGGGCTCTGTATCTAGTTCTATCGGTGTAATTTGGTTACATCCACCAAAGCACTGGAAAATAGAAGACTATGCAGAAGCAATTTATCACGAATTTATTCATCATTGCTTATATTTAGATGACATGATATATGCAATTTTTCCTAATCAAGAAGTAGCAAATAGCCCTGAAGCAATGACGATATCAAGTATTTTAACAACAAAAAGATCCATAGACAAAGCATACCATTCAGCTGTTGTAGCTATAGGGATTATGTATATGTATCACAAATTAGGAAATGATAAAAAAGCATTAACTTTCCTTCCGAATATTAAAAGAACGTCTGAAGAATTAAATACCAAACATGAATTTTTAGGTGAACGTGGGATTGAAATTTTAGAGGGAATGAACTATTTCACAGAACATCTTAACTATGATGATATTCACTCCTTAATACATGAATGAAAAGAAAGAGAAGGCATTGTTGCCCTCTCTTTTTCTTTTTTTTCATAAATCTAACCTGCCCCTTTAGTTCCATAAGGAAAGAGCTGCCTTTAAAGACAGCTCCGATCTTCAGCTAACGCACCCGTTAGTTCATTAAGGATGAAGTGTATTAGCCATAATAACCGACGGAGTTTAAGATTATAACGCCAATGATGGTAAAACTTAATCCTCCAGCTATTATTAAGACGAATGTTCTGATTTTTTTCGTATCAAACCACGCAATTAACCCCGTTAGAATTGTGAAAATAATTCCGAAAAATATTGATGCATAAGGATTAGTTGGTTGAATCCAGTCATACCAATTTAAAAAATCCATTAAATCTCCCCTATTTTAGGCTACGTTTTGTATTAAAAGCACTACATTTTCTAGATTAGTTCTGTTCTAAAAACAACCTGGATTTCCTCTCTGATCATTTGATAAGCAGACATTTCGCCTTGAATGTAACCACTTCTAAAATCTATTTGGGGTACGGAAACGATTCGAGGATTGAGGGGTCACATATGAAATAATTTCCAGTTATCCCTACTATTCCTCCATTTCCTTTAACTTTCGATAAAACGCCGCCTGACTGACTCCTGTAATTGTACAGATTTCCTTAACAGTTTTATCTGTTGTTTTTCGTAATTCAATGGCATGATTCATTCCTGGATGTTTATCTGTATATTTTTTTACCCTTCCTCGATATTTGCCCTTTTGCTTGGCCAATTTGATTCCTGAACGTTGCTTTTCTTTAATCATTTCACGATCTAGCTCACTAAATGCTGCCATTACTGTTAAAAAGAACTTACCAGTAGGTGTCCTTGTATCAATTCCTAAGTTTAGGATCACAAAATGAATGTTCTTTTCACGAAGCTGTTCAACTAATTGCAGCAACTGAACAGTGTTTCGACCAAGACGATCCATCCGAGTCACAACTAAGGTATCACCAGTAGCAATCTTGGAAAGAAGCTCATCCAATTGTTGCTTATGTTTAGAAACACCACTGATTTTCTCCTTTACAATTTCGTCAACTCCAAATTTTGTAAGTTTTTCAATTTGAGTATCAAGGTTTTGTTCTTGTGTACTTACCCGGGCATATCCATAGATCATATTTCGTCCTCTTTTAATATGTATTTTTGATAGGTGTTATTGAGAGTCTATCAAGCTAATACTATCAAGGAGCCAAAATATTATCAATAGGGTGTACCTTATTGATAAAAATAGACTGAACGGTAAAAACCTATCAGTCTATAAATAATTATTTTACTAAGTTTTTAGCAACGGAGCTTCTAATAAAGAAATTGCTTCCTCTGCTAATTTAAGCAATTGAATGGCTATTTTGCATTGATTTTGCAGCCTATCCATGAACTCAACTCCCCATTCTCTTTATTCTTAGAAAAATCTCTAATAATTTTTGGAATAATCATGCCACAACGAATTCCAGCAGAAGTCGTAAATCCAAAACGAACAAGTTTTTTATCCCCAGTCCACCCAGCCTCATAAAGACCATTACAGTAATTTTCAAAAAGAATTTCTGATAATTGTTTCATATCATAATAGTCAATACCAGAATGTAAGCAGAGCCCATAAAATCGCCCCAACTCTTCACCCACTCCTGTTATACCTGCAAAAGCCCAGTCAATAGCAACAATGGTTTCATTCTCTTGGAGAAAAAGGTTAGGAGCCCATGCATCGTTATGCGTAAACACTTTTGGTAGTTCTCGAAGTCTCATTAATAGTTGTGTTCTCTTTTCATGGAACTTACAATATCGATTATACATGTCAGGTGGAAACATACTGGAAATGTATTCATCATCCCAAAATTCTTCTTTAAGGGCCGTACCATCATCAAATTTATCACATTCTCTCACCCAAGAAGATAACCATTCCTTGCATAACCATTTTTCAGTTGGTAAGTCTTTTTCAACTAAATAAGCTCCATTAAATCTTCCGAGTAACCGTGCAACTTTTTCATACTGATTATGTGTCCAATCACCGTGGTAAAAATCACTTACCTCCTCAAACCATAACCAAACCTGATTCTCTTGTTCATCAATACCGAAACAACGTGGAGCGTGTATTATATTAGGAAGTTTATCAAGTAGTCCAGATTTATAAGCTAAAATTTCCCGTTTCCAATAGTTGTAGCGACTTGGTTCGTTATAATTAGGGGAAGGGATTACAACTTTTAATATAAACGACCATTTAATAGAGTTTTCTTCAGTATTTGCTACTCCATTAACACGGTAAACCCCTCCTGTAACGTCATTAGAGGCCTTCCATCCAAGTGATGTGCATGACCAATCACCAAGAACAATATGTTTCATTCCAGTATGTAATTGAACATATTTTATTAAATTTTCTTCCGATATTTTTATTTTTGAAATCATTTTGAAATCACTTCCGTTTATTAATATTTTCATTGTATTTCTATAAAAAAGGGTTACTTTGCTTTTACTTATTTCTATATAGAAAATTGGTCCCCTTTTTAGAAGAAAAGACATCTTCTTATTCAAGAAAGGCGCCCTATAATGGAATACAATTGATCTTCTATTAGCTGGGTTAGTTTAAGTTAAACCCTTTTCATATTTTTTTAGATATTAAAGTATGAATTCCTTTTTTTAGTAAAGGAATATTTTAGAAAAGCATAGAATTAATATGGTATTCCATGTAAAGGAGGGATTAGCTGTGTTTGACAATTTACTTTATAGTTAAAAACACTCTCTGAAAGGAGGTTTACGTATGTTTGACAATTTACCCCTTTAATTTAATAAAAATACTAATTAATGGGGGATTAAATATATGCTTATTGCTGATAACATTATTAAACACCATTTCCAGAATATTTATATTGTTACTGGTGGTGCTTGTGGTGGAAAAACTACAGTATCTAGATACCTTGCAAATAAATATAACTTTATCTTATACAATTGGGACGAACATCATAGTGAATATCAAGAAATAGCAAGCTCTGAATATCAACCAGCGATGAGTAAACGTCCTAATTTTACGTCATGGGAAGAATATTTCATGCGACCAGTAGAAGAATATTCAGAATGGCTAGATGCTACCTTCCTTGAACAAACTGAGATGGTGGTAACGGATTTATTAAGAATTTCGGGTAGAGCAGGCAGTAAAAAAATAATAGTGGATGGCTTCTTCTCAGTGGAATTACTAAAAAGAATATCTGATTACAGCAAAGTTGTTTTTTTAATTTCATCAGAAAAAGTGGTACGCCATGATTATTTTAATCGTGCCGATAAAAGAGATATGTACGAATGTATAAAAGGACTAAAAAATTCAGAGGCAGCATTTGAAAATGTATTCCGTACGATGTTTCATAAAGCAGATGAGTTAGAAAATGCTATTCAAGAAAGTGGATTTAAATGTTTTAAAAGAGAAACTCTCGGAACTGATCCAATGCATCTAATTAGGCAAGTTGAAGAACATTTTGGATTTGATAAGGAAGTATAAATGTTTCAGAAAGCTTGGTAGAGATGCCAAGCTTTCTTGTTGCACTAAGCTCCTTTAGTTTAATTGTATTCCATTACTTACATCAAAAATAGTTCCCCACTTTACGTTCAATCTTCCACAATCTGCCCGTTTGCTGAACAAGCCATAAATACATTTCTGTTAATCAACAGCTTCTTCTTTTTTATTGTTTTTGAACTCCCAAACTGATTTAGCAAACTGTCAGATTTCCTTTCTCCTAGATCTTCAAGAAATTCAATAAATTCCCCTTCGCCATTTTCATCGTCAAAATCGTCCATTAAGTCATTAAGTCATTAAGTTCCCATTCAATAGTCTCCAACTCATGGGTTGAACAGGATTTTAAAAAGTCCATCGTATCATACATATCATTACGAAGTTTAGTATAAATCTCCCATGAGTCTTCTTCCCACCATCTTGAATCTCTTCGGTTCATCATCCAGCGAATTTTATCAATATCTAGCATTAAGGTCACTCCTTCACTTTGTTAAAGGCATACTTTTTTCTCTTGCTACAGGCATCTCAAACGGAAGTTTAGGAGGTTTACGGTTTAGATCAATACGGTATTTACCAAACCGATTGACATGAGCTGTAACATAGGGGCTTAAATAGGAAATCAGCTCTTCATCATAATCATTTCCGTCTTGCATGTAGTCATGGAGAATACGAGATAGAGAGAACACATTATAAAAGATAAGACAATTGGCTACTAGATGATTATATTTAATGACCTTACGCTGTTTTTCCCGGTCATTTTCAGCGATAATCCCGTCACCACCAAAGAATAGCCACTTGGTAAACCCATTAAAGGCTTCACTTTTATTGGTAGCTGCTTGAATCGTTCCTCTCAGTTCCTCGTCAGCCATGTATTTTAATAAAAACATAGTTCGTATTACTCTTCCAAGCTCGCGAAACGCCTGATACAACTTATTCTTTTTGCTGTATGTCCCTAGTTTATTGAGAATGGTAGATGGAGTAATTTTACCTGACTGGATCGACATAGCAACTCTAATCATGTCTGGATAATGAGTCTCAATGAGCTCCCAATCGATTTCTCCTGAAAAAAGTTCATCAATATGTTCATACACCTCTTCTTTACAGGGACGGAATAATTTTAAATCTTTCCAATTACGTATCCTAGGCATCAGCTGAATTCCTAATAAAGAAGAAAGCCCAAATACTGTTGTACTCTGCCCTTGAGTATCTGAATGGAGAATTTCAGGTTGAATTTCGGTTTTATCATTCATCAAAATGTCTAAAATATGGATCCCTTCCCATACTCCACAAGGAATAAAATTGCTGAATAAAGCAATATAGGTATCGGAAACATGATAATAGCCAATCCCGCCATATCCTCCATAACGAATATGGTTTTCGGATAGAAGATTTTGCTCATATAAATCCCATTTGGTTCCGTCGGCTGAAGCACTCTTTCCATCACCCCAATATTTTGGAAGATCAAATTGGTTATAGGCATTAATGATATATTGAATCGCTTTGTCTAAGTTTTCAATAGTTACATGACGTTGATTAATCCATGCTATTTGTTTTCTGTCTAAACTTCCTATTGATCGAGCTGTTTGTGTCGGTCCTAAATTACAACCATAGCAAAAGGCATTCGTTATATATCGTTCAACTGCTTTGTCTAATTTCGCCTCATGTCCTGAAATGGGACCAAAAAAACGAGTCCAGTTTAACCAGTATTCGGTATCAGCTAGCATATCCAGTACATTAATGGGCTCTAAATTTCCGGCTATATATTCTTCAAGCTTCTTTAAACCAAGGGGGATTTTTTTCTTCTTTAACTTTCCAATCACCACTTCACCGTTTTCAATCCGTACCTGTTCATTACGAGGAAAAGATTGATCTGTTTGGCTTGTGACTTGTTTAAAATCTTGCTGTGTCTTTCTAACAAAATCGACCCCGGAAACAGGCAAATTCACATGCTTGCAAAAATCAGCTAAATTCTTTTCATAGTCCTCCCATGTAATGAGTTGCTTTCGATAGTCTGCATATTTTTCGCTTCCTTCTATATATAGGTCACCTGCCTTAAGCTCTAACATAATCTGCGAAAGGACACATACTTCAAAGTGTCGGCGATTGATTTCATCAGGCATTTTTTCTTTCTTCTTTTTAGGACTGATCCAACGCCACCAGGAATCTGGAACCCAAGATAGGTCTAATAAAGGAGTAACTTCCCAATCCTTTCGCCACTTTCCGTTCTTTTCGATGTGAACGACTGGTATAAATTCCTTTTTTGTATATTGATGTGTAAGGAGAAAAGAAATCGCCTCTTCCAGTGCTTTATCTTGTGTAGTTGAACGGAGTGGAATAGTTTTAAGAATTTTAAATAATGTAGCACGGTGACTTTTATAAAATTGCCATAAGAATAAATAGTAGTTGTCTCCACTAAAAGCTAAATGGTTTTCGCAATCTTGTAAAACCTGTGCTTCTTGTTCTTTGAGTACCTTTTGCATGGCCTGAATTCTATCTTCAGGATTCCCTTCTGTTTGATAAGCAAGCAGTAATTCATGGAGGGTTGATATTAACGAATCTGTGCGTTTTTGCGTCTTTTCTTTATGATCCTTTAAACGTTGACGGCCTTTTTTATGGATACTCATCATTCTTTTAATGAGCATTTCTCCAATATCATCTAAAATTTTAGACAATTGCATAGATACAAAGGCAAGTGTAAGCGCATATCTTTTTTTAGATTCCATTTCTAACATACGAAAAGCGCCCAATGTTTTGGCTTCAGCTGCCATTTGTTTCACTTTGATGTAAGGAACGTCCTGAAGCAAATCGGTAGGAATGTGATGGTCTATTAAGCAATTCCGGCGTACAATTAAATCGTTTAGATGTGATAAAGTGGCTCTTTTCGCGTCCTCTTTTATTTCATTCCAAGGACTGTAGGTAGCGCCTTCAGGTATCTGAAAAAGTTGATCTATGTTCTTTTTTTGTTCATCATTTAGTGCATGGTCAATCTGATGATAGATGGCACGATATGATTTATTTCGAACATCGTTTGCTGCATCTTTTAAGGTATTATAAACGGGTAATTCGTATCGTAGTCGTATTAATTCTTCAATTGCAGCATTGACTAAGTCGGCCGGATCATCTTTGCTAAATGCTAGTTTATTCATTGTATCGGTTAGAATATGATGGGCCTCATGATCAAATGGTCGAAGCTGAAGAAAATCCCGAACAAAGCGAAAATGGCGTTTAGCAGTTCTCGTTTCACTGTACGTTTTCCACTCTTCTTTGGTAGGCAAAGGCAAGTGTGCCTTTTTCGCAATATGTATAACAATCGCTTCTGGAACATCGACAATATGTATAAAAAATCCAAGCTTCTGTACGGTTTTGGCTAAAACTAATAATGCTAATTGTTGTAAGGTACCTTTAGACTTGGCCTCTGCCCATTCTATTTCATTTATTTTTGGGGTATATACTTCTTCCAAGTCCTTCTCTGTCAGATTACTTTTAAACCTGGGGTAAATGGTATCCTGAATACTTGGCAATTTCTATCCCTTCTTTATCTAAAGATTTCTACAATTCTATATTTATAATAAAATAAAAACCTATCATTTTGATAGGTTCGGTTGCATCTTCCGTTATTTTCCATAGTGGCCCCTCAATCTGCGAATCGTTTCCGTACCCCTATAATCGGGAAACTCAATAGCATTAGGCATTCGTGATTTTAAACCACTATTGGTTTTCAAAAATTCATTCATTTCTTTCGTATATCCCGCAAGAATGACAATTAAATCCGACCGATGTTCCTCCATCCCACGGACCAATTCATCAATGGCCTCTTTTCCGAAATCATCGTTGCTGCCGCGAGATAAGGAATACGCTTCATCGATAAATAACACTCCACCAATGGCTTTATCAATAATGCGGCGTGTTTTAGGAGCTGTATGCCCGACATATTCTCCGACGAGATCCTGCCGGGTCACTTCAACAAGATGTCCTTTGGATATTACCCCAATGGCTTTTAAAATCTTCGCCATAATTCGTGCAACGGTTGTTTTGCCCGTACCGGGATTGCCAGTAAACATCATGTGTAGACTTTGATTAGAGAGGGACTGGCCAATCCTATTTCGTTCCTTTTCTAACGAAATCATATCGGTTAATTCCTTGATCTTTTCTTTCACCGGTTCTAATCCCGTCATTTTCTCCAACTCATGGAGAGATTCATCTAATAGCGATTCTGAATTAATTTCCTCGATTTTGAGTTGTTCGTGTTCCTCTTTGGAAGAAACGTCCATCGGTTTTCCTTCCCCTTCTGAATACACTTGAGGTTCAACCTGTTTACATTCATTGAGTTGTTGTTTAAGATACGTTAGTTCTTTTCCCCTTTCGGCAGCAGAATATTTTTCTTTCCCATTGATTTGTAAATTGAAGCGTAATTGGTCATGGTCTTCTGTACATCCGTATACACCCGTGTTTAAATACGCTTGAACATAATAGGAAAGTACGTCATGATCCTGCCTATTACTCTTTTTGTAAAATTTAATGGTCAGCCAATCAACCGAATCATAAGAAAGATCATATCCCGTAAAGAACGAATAGTGTTCCACCAAATCCATCACACGATTTACATGGTTAACCAGGTTCCTTTTATAGGTTTCAATTTCGCTTCCTTTGCTTAAAAAGGCTAATATTCGTTGATATCCAGTAATAATCCCACCGATTCCGGCAGCCAATACCCCATAAATAAAGAGAAGATAAATAAGAGAGCTAATCGGCTCAAAAGAAAAGTGATGCGTTACAAAAGAAAACAACAAGATCCCAATGGGGATAAGTGCTACCAGCTTAAAGATTTTTTTTGTTGAAAAATACCCTAGAAAAAGGTACCGGAAGTATTTTAGTTTAGGGTATCTTTCGATCATTTCATCCGTTTTGATTTCCCCTCGTCTTTTTCTAATCTTAATTTTTTTACTTTCAATCCGTTTATAGTACGAACGATTGAGGTTCTCAAAAATCATATGTAAGAGTTTACTTTTCTCCGTTTCATGACTCATTCAATCTACACCTCTTTCAATTTCGTTTGGTATGTTTTTTTAAAATCCACACTGCATACGGAAAATATTTTCTTTTGACATGAAAAGAAACTAATCGTTGCCGTACCCCAATAAGTTGATAAAATAGGGAATTTCAAAAGTTTCCTAAAATATTAGTTTTGTAACACTCATCATTTATGTTACTCCATAATCGCGCCCTATTGCTGAAGAAGGATACTTTTTCAGGAGGTAACTGTTAAACCTTTAAGCTCATCGAAATCTGCCGGTCTACAAACCCAAATTCTTTATATAATTCTTTAGCAAAGTTTTTAGCCTGTACATTCAGTCTTATTTCGTTATGACCCTTAGTAATCAATTCATCAATTGCAGCCTTCATTAAAATCTTTGAGAGTCCCTTACCACGACAAATTGGTAAAACATACATTTCATAAATAAAGCCTACACTTTCTTGAGAAAAGTAATCTTTACTGGTTCCTATCAGTACCCAGCCCTTTAAATCCCCATCTTCTTTTAGTACAAGATAGTATCCTCCTTGTTCCAAGGTTGCACGGACTATCTGTTCTGCTCGTTCTTCAGAAGGCTTAAAAGTCTTAGCAGTTCCTTCAAACAGGGCATCGACTGATTTTGTTAGAATCTCCTCTAAATCACTTTGACTAGCTTTTTCTATCATGTTATATCCCTCGTTTACTAGTTTTCTTATGAGAATAATACAATCTTTCCTTCAACCAACGCGCCCTTTTGTTTAATAAAGTACCGAGGTGTCTTCAGCCCCCCGAATCATGTCTGTAATGGCGACATAAATATTTGGTGGATATTCAGCTATCCTATGGACTAGATATAAGTACCACTCACTACCATATGTTAAATAAACACGAACAGGGAGTCCATCATCTTTAAGTTGTTTACAGAGTTCAGGACGAATACCATATAGCATTTCTGCTTCTACATATGGATTTTGTAAATAACCACTTTCGATGATTTGTTTATAAATAACTTCATCATGAGAAGCAATTGAAACATGATGACCTGCTTTTACACATAAATCCACTAATTCAAGATAACGTTGATCCAACCTTTCTGATCGAGGAATACAAATATCTTGCGGCTCTTGGTATGCTCCCTTCACAATACGAATCGCACCGGAGTATTTAAGTAAATCTTTGAGGTCGTTAAGCGTTCGATGCAATTGTGCTTGAAGCGTGACTCCGACGTTTGTATATTTGACTACAACTTTTTTATAAATCGATAGTATTTGATCCGTTTTACCCGATTCTTCCATGCTAATCATAAGAGACAAATGATATTTCTCTGCTTCTTCAGCCATTTCTAACAAGTTTTGAAAGGCAAGTTCAGGATCTATGACAAACCAATATGAGATAAATCAAAGGAAATACGGGAATTTAAACCTCGATTTCCGCATTCTTTTATTAAAGCTATAAACTCATTTTTTGCTTGAACGCACTCTTCTCTGTTAACTGTGTTTTCCCCAATGAATTCAAGAGAAATGCGGTATCCCTTATGTATAAGTTGGTCACCAACAGATATACCGTCTTCTTTTGATTCGCCTGTTACAAAACGTTTAGCTGATCTCTGAAATAATGGATAAAGTTCAGAAGACTGCTGAATATACTTCTTTATCTCTAAATTTCGCGCAATGAATTTCAACGCATCTTCAAATTGTTTTTCAACTGATGGATTTTCCATTTTTCCTCACCTCATTGAATTTTTACTTAAAAATAAAATCCTTCTGTCTATTATTCTATCTCTTTTCCCCAAAAAAAAGAAAGCCTGAAGCGATTTTCAAAGCCTTTTAATGTTTCTGTTCATCAACCATTTTAAAGACGTCCATTAAACGTTCGTAAACATATAAGATGAACAATGAACGTTCGCAAATGTATATTTACGAACAGGGTATGATGTGTTTTTTAATGGACAAGCAGTTACTTGTTGGTTTAGAGTGGGTTATGGGATATTTTTACTAAAATGGATTATGGGTGACACATATGGAAAATAGATGTTTAGAAAAGACATGTTTTGACATGACAACTATGGATGAAAAAGGTAAGATAATAACCAAAGTTACCGTTGAAGGCGATACCAACATGCCAAGTTGGAATCATGATTTAAAATTTAAAGCGGTTATGTCTTTACTTTGTTCTATAGACAAGAAACACTTTGATGAATATGACATGGGCGAAAAATATTATGAGTACATCCTAGAATTGAAAGAACTTGTTCATCATTTGGAAATGGACTAAAGTCTCCGAACCGTATATAAACAGATAAATCCCCAGATACTATGGAAATTACAGTACCTGGGGGCTTTAACGTATTAATTCCCCGCAGGCGCTATAGGGCCACCTATAGTCGGAAAAACTTCTCTTACTTCTTCCGGAAAGCAAACTATCATAACAACAAAGATACTAACAATACTAATAAATAGAATATTCCTCCATGTTTTAAACATAGCTTCCCCCTTTTATTATTCTCAGCATTTTTAAGATAACATTTTAAGTAACGCTTTTAGGATTTTTTCTTTATCTATTTCAGGATTCCTACTGGAATTGGGAATTTCATGTATAGTCAATTGAATGTCAAATTGATTTGCTTCACCTAAGAGAAGATCACTCACTTTTTTCAATTTTTCACTGACTTCAGTGCCTGAATACAAACCATTTATTGTATAAGTAGTGGTTTGTTTGAGTTCTAGATTATTTTTCCCCTCGAGTTCTAAGGATAGTTGTTCTTGCTGGGAGTCATTTTTTATAGAAGAGGTTTTAACATTAGGCTTAAGAACAGCTACATTTTCAGTTGAATGGTCATGATGATCTTCTCCCGCAGCAACTTCTGAATTGGTCACTGGGTTTTCAAATACATCAAATATTGAGTCTGATTTTATTTCTTCATTTTCTTTTGTAGGTTGTTTTTCATTGAATTTATTTATACGATAACGTAATTGATAAAGGGTTTTTGCAAGGGTACCCATTTTTTCAGCTAGTTGCTCAACCGTGTATTTTTTATCATAATGAGCCATTAATTCTATTTGCTGAGCACGTTCAATTCCTAAAAAAGTTTGATAATCTGGTATATCCTCTTTAAACTGCCCAAGTAGGCTCAGCTCAACTTTTTTCTTTTCTTTTGATTTCCCTGAAAAGGCTGGCTTTTTTTCTACATTCAATTTCTTAAGCAACTTATAATACCTATTTTGGGACGTTCCCATCTTTTTATAAATGACCTCATTCGTATAGAGATTCCTCCAACGCTCCAATAATTCCCTTTGTTCCTTTTCAGGTTTATTGACCAATGATTTTATTGGTAATACATCATTCAAATTAAACACCTTCACTTCCCCTGGTTTGGTATATTCTTTCTGTTCTTTTCTAGATAGATTTTGATATGGAAAACGCATACCTCCCCTAATACCATTTTTCACGCCTTTTCCTGTTCTTTTGAAGGATCCTGATCCAGTTTTCTTTTTGTCTCTAATCTCTTCATTGAAAAGGCGCTCAATTTCATTTTTTCTCATATCCATTCCCCCTTTCAAAAACTAGCTAGGGATTTCAGTTCCTGAATAAGCTTATCAACGCCTTCTCGACTAAGTACAATCTTTCCGTCAGCAAAGAGAAAATTATCCTCTGTTATTTCCCCTGTAATCTGACAAGCTCTAGCAGATTCGTATTTCCGAAGGATAATTTTATCTCTCTCCACAAAAATCTCTATTGGATCTTTTACATTAATGTTAAGTGTAGAACGAAGTTCCTTTGGAATAACAATACGACCTAGATCATCAATTTTACGAACCATACCTGTACTTTTCATTATTCAACATCCCCTTTGAGTAATTTTGAAATTAAAAACAATGGCTAGTTCGTTATAGATAATTAGTGAATACACCTTGACCAAAATAGACAACAATCATAGTTAAACCAATTAAGATAATATACTCAACGGTTCCACCGGTGGTCGTTGTAAATGGCAGCCGTACAGTTTTTTTTGAAGGATATAACAACTTAATTCCATTCTTCGTGGCAGCATCCAAAATTAAATGACTGACCATCCCAACCAATACGCCTACCTGAACAGCTTGGATAGGAACGAACATGGAAAGTAGTACACCAACAATCACTAAAAAAAGCAAACTATGTGTAAAGGTTCTATGGCCAAAAAGAACACTAATCACTTTTGATAGAATGGGAAACTTACGCCCAATCTTACTTCCTCGGTGACAAATATCCGGAATTAATCCCCCGGCTGCTCCAGCTGCTGTTAAAAGAATCGGATCATAGTTTGTGATACTTGCTAACGCAACACAAATTGCTACACCGCCCATAATATGAGTTTTTCCTGTCATTCCTTCACTTTCCTTTTCTGTATGAGAATTGTATTTGTTATTAAAAAGTTCTTATTTGCAACGAGAAGGTAATACCCTTACAAACAAAAGTTAATTCGCTTAGAATCGCCCTCAGCAACAGTCTTTTTATCAGACCTCATAGTTTCCAGCAAAATAAAGCTCATCGTCCTGGTCCAGGACAAGATGATAACAAAATCGATACCCTTTTCTTTCAACAAACGGAATTTGTGAACGCATATCATAAGACAAATCCAACGCCCGGTTTTCCGTATAGACAAGTTGAGAATTAAAATACGTTTCATCGTGCATGTAATCTGAAAAATCTGAATCATTCGTGTACACACGATAAACGGTGAACAACTGAATAGATTCTCTTCTGCTTTGCTTCTGGGACCGCGCCCGCGCCCGGTCCTCTTCACGATTCTTAAACGCTACAGCTGAAATATACCACATTGGGAAAAACATGAATGGCCATAAGAAATTGCTATACGTGAGCGTATACATCCAGGAGGATAGCAATAGAACCGAACCAGCTAAAATCATGAGCCAATGTCGTTCCGCCATGCTTTTAAGACCTTGAATCGCTTTTTGACATTCTTCTTCTAGGTTCATACCTTGATCTCCTTCCTTTCACCCTGCAACACGCCGTACCACGCCTTTAAAGGTTGATTTCCAATAACGATTATCCATTTTATCCACCGATACACCTTTTGAGCTGTTGTCATTCAAAAATTTTCCTTCACCTAAATAAATTCCAACATGCCCATTTACTTTATACGTATCAAAAAACACAAGATCTCCGCGTTTCATCTCAGAAGCTTTGACCGGTTTTCCCATTTTTACAAGAGAATCCGTGACAACAGATTGATAGTTTCCAAGTGTCAATCCACCATGCGTAAACATCCAATGAACAAAGGAAGAACAGTCAAAAGATTTACGGCTAATATCCCCCGGGTTTCTCCCTCCACCCCAGTTATACGGGCTTTTACCGACCAGCTTCATTCCTGCAGCAATGGCCTTCTCAGCAGCTTCTGGACCACCACCAGACCCTCCAGGTGTTATATCTACTTCAATAGCTCCACCGGCCGCATATAGATTCATATATTCCATGACTTCATCCACATACCAATCAGCCCTGTTATAAGCAAAAATCGCTTTCTGGAATTCTCCTGAACTAGCTCCACTGGCCGAAAGATAGTTTGCAGCTGAAAATGCTGCATCTTCTAGATTCCACATATCAGCCTTGCCGTCGCCATTTCCGTCTACTCCATACCCTCCGTACTTTTTAATAACGGCCGGATCACTCCGTTCATTATCGGAAATATTCCCTTTCCCCACTCCGGAACAGCTTGGATGTCCCCAGCCTACAAAAGTACAAGGCATGAACTGATACGGACCGGCGGCCCCGACTGGTGAAACCATGGTTTTTATCGTTGAAAATTTTGTTTCAATGCGATGAATCGAAGCTATAAGTGTCCACGGGACATCATATTTTTCAGCTGCCGCCTTATAAATCGGAATATAATCCGCCGGGATTTCGTTTTTTCCAATCTCAGAAAGAACAATATTACTGTACCCACCCTCTGGTACTGCCTCCTCTTCTGGAAATAGGACAGAAAAAACTCCCATCATAAGAACAATGGCCAATATAACGCCTAACGCAGCAAGGGCAGCCACACCAACAAAAATCCATTTACCTGTTTTTCTTCCCGTGTTTTGCAGCGCTTCAATCGGCTTAATTTGGGAGATTGACACGGACGCCCACCACCTTTAATTCACCGGATACGTTTTGCATCGTGACCAAATACCAATCTTCCTCCGGCTTTTCGTTCCCTTCGTTATCAAGGACTTTACCTCTCATAATGACATTCCATTGAATCAATTCCGGATCATCATTTGATACATTCGTTAAATCAAATGATTCGGGAATGACCTTAACCCTGGTAAGGGTCCCTCGTTCAGGGTTTTTAATATAATCCTGATACATGTCATTGCTCATGAACGGCTTGGCATTTTCGATATTTTGAGTAGGATTGGAAGCATCAAATGCCGCATAGTGCTTTACAAACTCAACCGCTATTTTTTGTGATTCCGTTACTTCATCTTCAGAAAGGCGTTTCGTTTGATCTGAGGTGATTTCGGATTCTCTGGCACTTTCACTTTCTATTTCAGAATCTGTTTCCAGCTCTCTACGGGGCTCCATATCGCTTGTTTCCGTGTTATTTGTAGCAACCTCCTTCTTTTGAGCAGAAGGAGGCTTATTATTATCAAAATAGAACACAAAGGCGAATACAGCCATCAGGACAACCGCTACAGCAATGGTTATCACCTTTTTCTGTTGAACACTCACCCTTTATCACCCCTTGTTGTCCTGTTTAGATTGCTGTTTTTGAATTTGTTCTATTTGCCGGTCCTGGCTGCGATTTTTGATTTCGTCTTCATTAGATGCAGCCGCACTTTCCCTCCGGGCCTTCATATGTTCATTAAACTGCTGTTGCCTTTGTACCTCTTGTTCTTGTGCTACCTGATCCTGCCGAGTTGGGAAGGTGATAATGTTTTTACTTTGCAAGGATCCTTGTTCCTGTTTATCCTTGGCTTCCGCACGTTTTAATTTCTG
This sequence comes from Bacillus sp. 220_BSPC, assembly GCF_001054655.1. Taxonomy (NCBI): domain Bacteria; kingdom Bacillati; phylum Bacillota; class Bacilli; order Caryophanales; family Bacillaceae; genus Bacillus; species Bacillus sp. 220_BSPC. The sequence continues at coordinate 32,744 of NZ_JVPL01000148.1, read as the reverse complement.
CAACTCCTGATGATTCTGCCCTTTACTTGTGGAGGGTTCTCGTTCTGGTTTCAATTGTTCAGGCGTTTGAGGTTGCTTTTTAATACGGGTAAATTCTTGCGCCTGTTGCTTTTGGATTTTCTTCATTTCATCCTGATTAGATCGGCCGGAACCTTGATCAGAAGCTACAGCCGGATTTTGAGTATTCTCTTCACCGCCAGGCTGTTTTTTTATACGTTCTGGTTCATTACCTTGCTGCTTTTGAATCTGATTCATCACAGCAAGATTCGAATTTGGATTTTCGGCTTTTTCTTCTGACTGCGGTTGTTTTTTCAGCACGCCACCCTTATCGTCCTTTTTAGCATTGGCTTGTTGAATGGTTCTTGCAATTGCTGGATCCGTGTTTTTGCCGTTTGACTTAATTGGACCATGTTCAGATTGAGCATGTTGTCTCTGCATAGCCTCCATAATCCGGCTGGTTGCTCGGTCCTGGTAACCCCTCCGGGCTACAGGCTGCATTCCAGGGCTTCGATATCCGCCAGATGTAGCAAACTCTTCCTGCTCTTGACGAATCCGTCTTCGCTCTGTAATTGCATCTACCTGACTTTGCGTATGAGCTTTGATCCGGTCCATATTTTGTTTCATAACCTTATAACCCCACAGCAGCTTATTTAAGAAGACCATTGTAGCTACGACAATGAGCACAGCAATGATAATCTGTACATAATTCCAATTGTTTTTTTCGGCCACCTTATAAATGATGTTTACAAAACTAAACATTAACACCAAGCCAAAGGTAAACGCTACGCTCATAAGTAAGAATCTTAACAATCTTCCAACCCACTGAAATGCAAAAGACCGTAAAGCAGGGAAAATACTCAGCATTAAGATAAATACGCCGATAGATGCCGTAATTAAGAAGGCAATTCCATAGACCTGAACCAGGACGGCCATAAAGCCTGTCATGCCTAAAATAGCAATAGCCGGAATAAAAACCAAAAGTGCTAAGACAATTCGTTGGCTCATTTTGTCTACGGCGAACATAGAGTTGGCTTTGTTATCTTTGATAAACTTTTCTCTTTCGGCGCTTCCAAGCTTTGCTTTCAGTAATATTTTCACTTTATCCTTACCAGCCTGAATATTCGCTTGTGTATAGTCATTCTGGTTTTGTGCGCCTCCTATAACAGCTAAATTCGTGCTACCAAATTCAAGTAATAAGTATGGTTTCACAATCAGTAAATCATGCATTAAATTACGAATACGAGACAAACCGTATCGAACCGTATTATCATCTGTAATATCACCATCATACTTCTCATTATCAGTCTTAATTTGTTCTTCTCCTGATGTGTCCAGGTTATAAGTAGAAGCATTCAACACACTGTTTGAAAGTTGATTTCGAGTATCATTCATCCACCCAAGCAGTGTTTCACTATTCTGAATATAAAGTGTAAAAACACCGGATAAGACCGCTGCGATAATGAGTCCACCGAAAGCATGGCGAAATTGCCGTTTCACAAACACATAAACGAGCCATCCTGCCGTCAAAATCAGGATAAAGGACATGAACTGACCCATACCATACGGTCCACCAATTTCACTGATAAATGTTGCTACATGGCCAAGCATAGACCCGATAAGATCAAAGGTAAAGGCCTGTTCCATCACATAAATACCCGCATTCACCAAAACTATATAACCGTACCAAATTCCGTTTAGAGTTTGGTGCTGAAAGGTTGAAATGCTGTCCATGATTTTGTCGTCAACCTGAAAAGGATTCATTGAAGACCAAAAGCCTTCTTCCTTCTTTTTATTTTTCATATAAACATCCATTTGATAATGATCGATTGGAAATTCATTGTAGCGAACCACTGGCGCTGACGTCTCTGGAAGGTCGCTTTCAGGTGTGAATTCATCCATCACATTAGGGGCAGCTGAGACAGTCGGCATAGGCAACAAAAACAAACTAAAAACAAGCAACAACAGCCGTCCATATTTTTTTACCATTTCCCCCACCCTTTCTAATTAATCTCAACAGGCTCTGGCTCCAATTCATCTTTTTCTGCCTGACTCAATCCTTTTGAGTAGTATTTGGTCGGTGGAGACACTTCACCGTTCGATTTTTCAACATCCGATTTCCCTACAAATCTATAATAATTTTCAACTAGATATTGACCGTCTTGTTTTACAACTTTTACATTAGTAGCTTCATTTTCATTTGTTCTTAAATCTTTAAATTCAATTTTGTACGTAAACTCTTTTCCGGTAATAACCTCGTATTCTAAAATGGCATACTTCTCGATTTTTTTATCTTTGACACTCTCATAATCTTCTGGAATTGAATCTTTAGCTTCTTGTAAACTCCCAAAAGACCTCCCTTTTTCACCATCCAATTCCAGTGTATAAAGCTTGTCATTAGCCCCTTGATTTTCAAATGTCACATACTTTAACGCTGTTTTACACGGATCTACTTCTTCACATGTTTTGGGCTTGCTGGTAGCTTCTTCATTCCCACCACATCCTGACAGCAACAATCCCAATACAACAACCAAACTACTCATTTTTTTCATTTCACTGCATCCTTTCAAATGGGAGAAGGAAATTCCTTCTCCAATGTATTATGCATTCACCATCATTTCACTAAGATTCCGAGAGGTATCAAAGGCATCATATAAATGATCCTGAAGCACTCTAAACTGTATCACGCCGGTTCGATGATCTAAGTCACGATATAAAGCATAACCTGCTGGAAGAGTCGGCATCAGATTTTCAACACCTTCCGTATCTCCCAGCCCCATTAATTCCTGAATAGTATGAATTTCTTCTTTATCCTCGGCCCGGAAGCAATAGGCATTTCCAATCTGTCCGCGTAAATCCTGCGGGATATCCTTAATATTTTGTGTCATGATCACAACTGGCGAAAGTAAGACTCTTCCTTCACGGAATAATTTACCCATCAGACGTTCACCAGCTGGATTTTGGAAGAAGTTCCAGGCTTCATCAACCGCAATAACGGTCAAATCATCTTGGAACATCCGCATGAATTTCATCATGTAAGCCGTGAGGCCAAATAAAATCGCCACGGATATAATATTTTGTTCGGAATATTCATCAGGATCAGCGTCTTTTGCTGGTAAGCTCAAATTGTTCACCTGTAAGATGTTAAATTGTTTGGTATAGTCTAACCGATTGTTGTTATTGGCTCTTTTTGCGAAAAATAGACGGGCTAACGATACACTTTCAAACTGTTCCAGAATGTTTGCTAAATCCTTAGCCATCTGACGATGTTCCTCAGATAATTCCTGATCTTCATGAACCAAGTTCCTGAGCTCTTCTTTCACAAAACGAATAGAGGGCTCCTTGCGTTCCGCCACACGGCGCACAGCAGATGTTACAAGCGCACTTTTTGCACTGTCTTTCCGAATACTAATGTTTAATAAATAATTGATAATCTCCCTTGAAACATCGCTGGCATCCTGACGATTTTCGAAAATGAGAAACGGATCAAGCTTCCCTGCATCTTCATCCTGCGTGGTAAAAGAAATAAAGTTTAGTTCCGTACCAAGTTCCGTTAATTTCTCATCCCAATGGCACAGGTCCTTTCTCTCACTCTTAGGGTCCAACAGCAATATTTTTGCACCGTACAAGGCACTTTCATATAGATACTGATTGGCTCCCATCGATTTTCCGGTTCCAGTCTTCCCGGAGAAAGTCGTAACAAGCGACTGATTCATGTTTTTAGCTGCCGCAGCGCGTCCTGGCTTCATAAAGACCGGTTCACCCGTTGTCGTTCTTGCTAGATAAGCCCCGACATCATCGCCAAGCTCCTGAAGGTTTCCGAAAAAACTCGATGTAACGGCATTAATGTCCACGTCTTGCAGAAATTCTGTCACATATCTCCGGGAACCCGGTAGACATTCCATTAAACTTCGCAGCTGCAATCCATACGTATTTTGAAGCTTAATCCCGATGCTGGCATATACTTCAATCAAATCTTTAATTCGTTTGTCTAATTCTTCATAAGTGGAAGCACTCACAATGAAAATAGCACTCATTAAAAAACTCGCTTCCCTCGATTTTTCTACTTCGGCAATCGTTTCGTCGGCGATGGAAATACCATCATAAACATTGGAACTGGCGCTTTCTCCAAATTGCTGGAGGTGGTTGGCCTGATCCTCTAAGTTTGATTTTTTTCGTCTTAACTTCCCTAAACGTCTGTCTACATCCTGATAACTCATTTTCATGCTGACACCTACGCCAAAATCCATGCTTCGCAATGGTTCCAGCCATCTTACTTCAGGAAAGTGAATTTCCGCCGGCATGCTGGTCATATGAAGAAAAGCAATCTTGGTTTCGTGATTCACGCCGTTATCATCGGTTTGGTGAAGCACTAAATGGCGGCGGCTTTTCGGATTCTCAATCCCGGTCATTTGAAGGGTCAGCACATCCTCTTCCGTTTGAACACGTGCAACAATCTCCCCGCCTTTGCCATAGACCGGTGTAAACCGATCGCTCCAGCCTTCATGATTCGGAAGGTGACGAATCCCAAAGTTAAAGACCCAAGGAAGAATCGTGGCCATTTCATCGCAAGATAATGGCGTGTAATTCATCGAAAATCCATTCAATGTATTTTCAACGCTCCTTGCGCTGCGGGTGGCTGATTCCAACATGTCACGGCTTAAGTAAATCGACTCTTGCCCCTTTGCCTTGTTGATCCAACGTTGAAAAGTTTCACCCAACATGGAAAAAATCTCTGAATACGTCATCTCCTCAGCACTTTGCTCCATGATCGTACTACGGTCAAGTTCAACGCCAATATAATACTTCACCTTGTTTTCTTCGGCCCCAAGCTCCGAACTGGACTTCAAGAAATTAAAAATCGAATTCGTATGCTCTTTACCCACATGTTTTAAATTGCCGCGAAACTCTTTTATATAATCCTGGCGAACATCGTCTAATGATTGACGAACCGGAACCACAAGACAATGGAGCTCCTTTTTCAGGTCCTTAAACAACCGTTTCAAATCTTCGAAATGCTTCGTTAATTGGGCCTCAGAATCAAAGCTTGTATGGAACCCTTTGAATTCAAACCAGGCTTGTTTTCGTTTATCTTTTGTATGAATCACATTCCCAATAACAGCTAAGATATCACTTTCTACTTTCATTCTGTTTCACCTCTTTTACTGATAGGAACATGCCGTTTCATGCGAATTTTTTGTTGAAAATGAATCGTTTTGGATTGTTCCACTTCCTCAAATCGAATCAGTTCAGCCGGCTCATATTTGGTCTTCATTTTCACATACCAATATCGAACGATGTTCATTTCTTCCTCTCTTTTTATCCCAATCATATAACCGAGAAAGCAAGGAATAATGACACAAATAATCATCACCCTTGCAAGAGCTGGCATAATCGGCAATACGACGGCCATAAGAGATTGTACGGGCAAACTCACCAGGAAAAAGACTAGAATTAACATGACTTGTGTCACTGTAGCCGAAAAGGGAAGTGAAATCCCTTCCTTTCCCCCCGCAAGTCCACGAATGACATTAGGAATGTTAAACACCGCGGTTGTGCATCTGCCTTTTATCTTCGCCATATAAACACCCCTTCGGTTCCTTTCATTAATTTCCCTCCTGTAAATTCATTTTGTTACCTACCAAACTTGAATTAGCTCATGATTCCCAGGAATTTTAATACACTCTCTCCCAAACTCACGATATTATCTGGACCGTATATAAACACTCCTAAAATCGCACCCATGACCAAAACACCCAACGCCGCACGGAACTTTTTAAAGATAATCAACATGACTAAGATCGCCAGAAGACCCCAAATGTAGATCGTCTGAATAACCCCTAAAACATTGCTGTTTCCTTCGTTTGAAATCCCTTCGAGATTCACGTTTCCAAGTAGTAAAAGATCAAATACTGTTTGCATGATGTTTCCTCCATTTCGTTATTCCACGTTATTCGTTAAGTTTTCCATGGACAAAATTTCAAATTTGTCAGATCCTTCTTGCCTCAACACAAATTCATATCCATGGCTACTTTGCACACCAGTAACTGGGTTTTTCAGCTTCACATGGCTGCGGGCAATCCATTGATCCTTCCCTTTTCCTGGATACACGTCCACATCATCCACCAAAACAAATTGATAAGCTCCATTCAGCGATTGTGCATCCTCGGAATGTTCAAAGAAAAATTTCATATCCTTGCTGCGGTCTTTGGAAACATAGGCTTTAAAAAATGATTCTAAAAAGGAACGAACATTCCCAGCCGCATGTTCATCTTTTGTTTGATTCGCATAGGCACTTTCAACCGATTTTTGTTCATGTTGTTTCGGAATGAACGGCTGCGGCAAATCCATCACCGTATAGCCTTTTTCATCACTATAAATCCGGACCACATAATACGCTTTCCCTGCCGTTTCTTTTGTTTCCGTAACAGTCTTTTCAACGACCTTTTCTTTTCCGTCCTTGCCTTTCTTCTTTTCCTTCACCTTCTTATCCTGTTTAGAGATAAAGGTAAAGTTGACATCCATATATACATCGGTTTGATTCTGGTCCACTTCTTCCGCCTCAAGGATACGGCTACTCGTATAGATTTGCTCCCCTTTTAAGGCGTTGTAATCAATCCCCGCATCTTTATCAAGGCCGTTTGCTAAAAACCGTGTTAATTCCTCTTGGCGTTTGGTTTGCTCTTCTTCCCCAGGTCTAACAGTCATATACGTTTTCATGAAGTTTTCAACAAAGTAATTCACGCCTGGCCGGCTCGCATAATTTTCCTGATTTTTCGTTTCTCCAGAAGAAACGGCCGACACTTGATCTTCTAAACTGGAAATCTCACCGTTATGCCGAAACGCATTGAACGCCCCAAGTATCAATAAAAGAAAGAGAACCAGAAAGGAAGCATTCGCGATTCGTTGAGCTACTGGTTTTTTCAGAGCTACTCGTTTTTCCTTTTTAATTTGATAGGCTTTCTCTTGTTCATCTTTCTTCAATTTATTGGGTGAGTATAGTTTGCGTTTTTCCATTTGATCTTTAAATCCTTGAATCCATTCTTTTGACTGTTTTTTGTCGGTGGACGGCTTTGCCTTGCGTTTATTTCCCCATTTATTCATGGTTCATCACCTCTACTTTTTTCCTGATACCAGGAAGATTACGGCCAAAATAATAACAAATGTTCCTATGAACCCATATTTGTCCAGTGATAGAGAGTAAAAAAAAGAGACCTGATCTTTTGCAGCCCCTAAAACCCCTCTGGTTTCCGGGAACGTTTGAAGGATAAAACTCCCTAAAAACAAAATCCCGGCAATGTATATGAGCCCTCTAAACAGAGAACGCAACATGATGCAACCTCCCTAGCGCCTTATCCCTTTACTTTTCCATTTTCTTCCCCATTTTCTTCCCATACCGACTTTCCCAGTAACAAGACTATTTTCGTTTTTCTTTTTAATTGAAGGAACAACTATCGTATTAGAAGTTTTAATATCCCCTAGAAAAAATCCCTTTTCATCCACGTTTTCAACCTCCTTTGAAAATAAAGCCAATCGCTCCTAAAGCATTTTCTTTTGAAGTGGTTTTTCATCTAGCACGTGGTGATAAATTTCACCGAACGCCTGACTTTCTACATCTTTTAAACTAGCTACTAAAACAGGCGCTTCAATCTCCATATTTTTAATGCTTAAAATATCATGAATGGTCTTTCTCGTGTTCGCTTCGTTTCCGCCGATAAAAAGAACCCGCCAATCAGATATGGGCGCTTCAAAACCCACATACATATCATAATCATCAAACAATCGCTGATCGCGATTTAAAAAATCGTTATACCGGATTACCTTTTGAATCGTGTTTTGCCGTTTGGCCACACTACGTTCTAATTCTATAAAAAGCCCAATGTTATCCCGACTTCCTTCAGCTCCGATAACCAAGATGCCGTCCGGCTTAATGACGTCGGTTTTACTCTTGGTATAGGTCCAAGTGGCACGTGCTTCAGGAATCCACTCCTTGACGAGAAGACCCGCTTCTTCTGCTTGAATCGAAAATTTCATAACCACACGGTTTAACATCAGTTGGTGTTGATACCAAGGAAGAACCCGACTAGACCACCGATTATTCCATTTCACAAAACCTTGAATCTGTTCTACAATTTCTACTCCAAACGGGCTCAGCGTATAGACGTTTATAGCCCGATTAACACCTTCTACAGGGACATTGAAACTCTTGATATATCCCGCTTCTTCCAGCGCCCTCAAACGCTGCAAAAGGGTTGATTTACTCGCATATACCGTGATGACGTACTCTTGAATAAAATCAGAGTCTAAATAAATAAAATCATGCAACTTCACTAATAAATCTTTGTCATGTTCGGTCAAAACTAAATATTTCATCTTTACTTGATTCCCCTTATCTGTTTTTATATCGGGGAGGTTGGCAGGTTGTATGTTTTTCATCCGATCACCCCTTACTCATGATCCTCCTTTTCCTTCTGCTGAAGTCGTTGTAAGATGGAACCTTTTGTATAATTCCGGTTACCCGACGCTGCCATAGTCATCTCTTCTCTCTCTTCTTGCTTCTCTGCCGCTTGTTTTTGTTCAGGTACTTCTTGTAAAACAGGTGAAACTTGTTTTCCTTGCTCTTCTTCACTCACTTTTTCGGCTGCCGCTGCCACCAGTTTTGTTTTCATGAGGTGAACAGGTGTTTTCGGCTGTTGGGTAATCGGTGCTTTTCGCACCCGCTTTACCTTGCCGCCTTCATTCGGCACATATTCTTCACCTTTCAAATACGCTTGAATCAATAGATCCACTTCCGATTCATGAAATCCATTTTTGGAAGAAAGCTCTTTTGCTTTCTCATGAGTCAGTCGTTTCGCTTCGGCTCGTGCCGGTTTATTTTCAAAATCAACTTTCTGACCATCCGGAAAGTATAAATCCAGTGGAGGTGCTTCTACCAGGCATTGGACCGTTTGACTCACACCGTTAATCGTATCTTCGGTACGAATAGCCGCGACCAAGGTTGGAAGACTCTTAAACCGGGCTTCGGTATACATCGGCACATCTTTGCCGCCTACAGTCACTTTAAACGTCTCAGCTGCTTCTTTCGCGCCTTCCTTCCCTTGTTTACAAACAAAGAAATTCCCTTGGGCTTCTTTAAGAGCATCCCGAAAATCAGGGGTCAGCTGCGTTAAAGATTGCGTTAAGGTCCCGAGACTTAATCCCTTTTTCCGAGATTCCCGAATGATAAAAGGAAGAATCGAAGAAGGAAGCCTTGGTGCTTCATCAATCACAAACTGATGCAGCAACGGATCCCCGTTTTCGTCTCGTGTGTCTGCGACCCGATAATACAAGTACGTTAAAAACCCTCCAATTAAGGATGTGACTTGAGCATCTAAACCCCTGAAATCATATAAAACAATATGACCTTCATCAAGCCACTTCCGCACCGGAAAACCAAAATCTTTTTGGCCAAACATCCGCCGCAATAAAGGATTAGAGGTAAAGGTATCAAGCCGGTTAAATAAAGGGATTTTACTGATTTCGATTAAATCAGGTGCTTCATTACGCCAAAACTCCACAAGGTCGAAAGCTTCTGGAACCGTCTTTAATCGAGAAATGACACGTTCCCGGAATACATAATCATTGATAAGCTGCTTAACACCAAGAATCGTATGCGTTTCTCCCGGATCCATCACAAGGGAATGAACACAATTCCGGAGTAGGCGTTCTGCCTGTGGAGCAATTTGAAAGTTTTCCCGAATGATCCGCATAACCGAATCGGTCACCGTTTGATTCGTTTCTCCTGGAAGCTTCTGCAAAAGGTTCATCGCCGGAGGATATTCAGTATTTCGTAAGGCTATCCAATGGACCTTATCCCAATTCACCGTATGGCCATCTGCTTCCGCCTTCATTAACTGATTTAAAAGGGTCACAATCGTTTCGCCTGCTGGATCAATAAATGAAACGCCCGGTGAAAGGTCTTTCGTTAAAAACTCTTTAAAAAAACTCATCAGTAGTTTATTGACCAGAGACGATTTTCCGGATCCATTTAAACCAGTAGCAACAAAGTGTTTTCCTAATGAATCCGGACGTACACAAACCTCACGGTCTTTCACGAAAGGATGATAAAGATGACCAATCGAAATACCTCCCTCACTGCTCAAAACATTTTCTGGAAGTAATTCTGTCCCTCTTTCAGCATGGATCACCAGGTTAGAAAGATTATGCATCGTGTCATTTTTAAAATTCGGCAAATGAATGAGATTGGCCAACTCCGAACCAGTCCACACCATCCGATAAGGAAAAGAAGTTGGGAACCATTGCACGGATCGCCGCAATTTTTTATATCGCAGCTGATTAATGTCATTGACGATGGAGGCGATGGTATTCCCTACACTTTTTATCACCCGTACGCCAGGATGGTACTCAGAAGCCATCGACACTGTACAGTCAAAAGCCACCTCATTTCCGGAGTAGCGATGCTTTAAGCTCTTTAACTCTTGTTGTTCAAAGGTCGAACGCTCGCTAGCCTTCCCATCACTTTTAATGTCACTTTCAAGTTCTTCAATCGCTTTTCGGAGATTCCAGCCATCATTCGGACTGAATCCAACTTGTAGCCAGGTATCCCGCTCCATCATGGAAAGAACCGCTGGCAGCTGATCGCCTTTATACCGGGATAAAGGCAAGGACTTTTTCAAACTATTACTCTTTAGTTTTAACCGACCACCAACCGCTTTTTTACTTGGAATAGAAAGCTCTTCCACAGGAAAAAATTCAAGACGGGGATACACGGTCTTAAACGTAAACTTTAAAGTTTCCAAATAATCGCGTTCAGCACCAAGATAAAAACAATACTTCGTGCCTTCATTCTCGGTATTGCGATAGATCATAAAAGAAAACCATTCCCGCCCTTTAAAAAGCCGCTCAAACCATTTTCGTTTGGATCCGTGAATACGCCGCATTAAATTGGATAAATCCTCTTTGGAGGAACCATCATCCGCATGAGGCAACAACTGAATATACGTATAGGTCCGCTGAATCCTCAAAATATAAAACAAATAGCGAACGCCCCATAAAACGAGAAAAGTAATCAAAGCCATTAAAAACGCAGTCTGTGCCAATTCAATCCAACGCTGCACATCCTGCTCTGAAAATGGGAGCAGGGAAAGGACCCATTCCTTTTTCCATACACCAGTTGCTGTTCCAACCAAAAGCAAAAAAACAAAAGATCGCTTCGGGTGATCCAGCATCATATCGATAAAATCATTAAACAGATTGTCGCTAGATTTTTTATTTTCTTTCGGTTGCAATAGATCGCCTCCTCTACTCGACAGAAAAGCAGAAGGCAAGAGAGAGAGATCAAGTTGTCAAGGAACGTAAGTCTGGGATGTAAGAGCGTCTAAGCTGATTAAAAAAGAGGGTAATAGGTGTTGAACATTCAAGCGCGATTTCCGCCAGTTTGGCCGGGGGGGGGGGCCACCGGGGGGATAATCGATTTTGGACGAACTTGGAGCATCAAGAGCCGTCTGCTTACATCGGAACTCCTATTAAAAGTGTTTAATATGGAGTATCCTCAGTAAGAGAATCTTAAAAATTTCCCCTATTTCCATTATATACAAGAAAAGCATATGTATCAAGGTGTTAAACCTAATTTCATGGTATGTTTACCATAAAACACCAAAGACGCTACTTTTATACTGCTTTTAGTTGATAAAATTAGCATATATAATAGGCTATATTATGCATTAAATAATACATTAAACATCACCTAATATTATAGATTAATTATAATGTAAAATGAGATCGTGGAGATTGAACAGGTTGTAGTTTTGGGCCAAAATCATTAATTGATTTTGGCACTTTTTATGCCTGAAAAATCTAAAACAGGATAGAACTCAACCCTTTATTCCTGCTTATTCAACCCAATCAAACAGTAAAGGAGTCAACCCTTTTTCCCGTCTTTTACGAGCAACTTCACGGCGTCTAACTGCCGATTCCTCACGCTCCAATTCAAACAATTTTTCCTCAAGTAACCCTCGATCTACGACCTGCTTTTCCTGTAGCTGTTCTTCTAAATCGCATCCAATTGAAAGCAATTCGGCCATGTACAAGCCCTCAATACTTTCAACAAAACAAGCCAGTTCTTCAGCTCGATAGTTAGCAAGAAGCCCTTTTACCGTGCCATATAAATACTTGAAAAAGCTGTCTGAATCATTGAAATCCCCATCTAGGTTAGAACCCTTTTTAACCGCAGTAAGCTCGACAGCCTCACTCACAAGCTGCATATAGTCAACAGAACCAGCAATCGCCTTGTAAGGGATAGAATAAGCCTTAAACGCCAGTTGCACTTTCCCCCAGGCACCAAAGATAAACCGTCCATCCTTAAAACCTCTATTCCATAACGCACTAACAAAGCGATCAGGAACATTAGTAGGAATAGGCGCAAGTAAAGGAGAAGAAGAATACGTAACTATAGTCTTTGTGGGACTGTTCTTTAAAATAACACCAGCACCAACAGAAGAGAGTGCGGCCCCACCCACCACCTGATCTATAAATGTATTTGAATTGAGCCCATTTTCTTTAGGGGTGTCTTCCACCGCCTCAACAGAAGCTACAGAAGTCATTTCTACAACGTTTGATTGCTCCTGAATAGTTAGGGTCGTAACTTGACCTCGGCCTTTCCCTTCAACGATTTTAGCGATCTGACCGCTATTTACGAGGCGATCAATAACCCGTTTAAATGTGGAATAGGAAATGGTTTGTTTTTTGTTGGCCGAGGATCTGATTTCTTCAGCTAAATCCCGTTGAGAACCGGAAATAGAGCCACCACGAAACTGGATGTGAGCAATCACATCCTCTTCCCATTCGCTGTAATGACTGTATTTTCGTTCCGTACGGGGCTTAGCTTCTTCCCAAGTTTGATACGCAAATGGCATTCCGGAAAGCGTACAAATCCAATAGGAACTAGGCGCAGCCGGTGCACCTGGTTTAAACGCGCTCTTTACCTTACGTTTAATGTCAATTTGACACAAAGATGGCGTATTTTTAGTATTCCAGTCTTGCAGCTGCCCTTCAGTGTCCATCTCGTCATATCCTGCGACTTTAAAAGCCAAAGCAAGCGTATAGCAAGTGTTGTCTCGTTGTCCTTCCTCTACGCCGTTCAGAAGGTGCCGAATGGCCGGATGAGAAAGAAGGCTAGACGCATTCACGCAAATAGCCTTTCTTTCTTCCTCTTGCTCTTCCACTTGAATAGAGTACCAGTCACATAGACTATCAAAAGAAATACGAGCTTCGGATTGGAAAACCGTATTTTGTTCAGTCGGCATACGGAACCAGCGTTCAGCTCCTACTGCTTGAACATCCCCCTTTATGGCCGTAGCGATCAGGCGTTGAACGCGTTCATAATGCTTGATAACTGGCTTGAATGCGCGTTTAGGCGCTTCCAGGAACCAATGAACATGAAAACCACCAGAAGGAGTTTGAACGATTAAAGAAGGGGTTTCTAAGCCCGCAGCTGTCACCTGATCCAATACCTCCGGTACGGTTAAGCGTTCATTTTGTCCGTTCTTTACGTCAATATCAACAGACAAAGCATTGACCCATCGTAAAGTGGCTTGTTCCCGACTATCATTGCGATAGAACGTGTTAGGAGTGAAATATGTATAAGCTTCTGCCACGCTGTATAAAGAGTGGTATGTACGTATGGCTTTCGGTTTTTCATTGAAACGATTGCAAACAAACACCCATCCTAAATGGCTGCTGTAACCCGTTTGGCTCTTATCCTTTTTCTTTTTTGGTGCTTCGGATAGCTGATCCCTATAAATGCTTGTTAATGCGTTCATTGCATGATACACCTCCTAGAAATAAAAAAAGCTGGTGGGCTTCAAGCCCACCAGCTAATCTCGAAATCTAGGATTCTATGTAGCAAAAAAATGCCATATAATCATAGAAAATCATGCCTGTAACCAGTATTTCCCCTTGAAAAAAAGGCAATACTGATGGTATACTGTTTACATTAATGCACTATAAAATGTGCAACTTGTAAACAACAGGCATGACTTCGAGCTTAATTCGGTAAGCTTGAAGTTCAGACAGAACAGCGTCAATAACGCTGTTCTGTTTTTATTTGCCTAAAAATATGTATGTTAACGTTTACTTAATTGAATTGGTAAAGTTTTCATCTCTAATGATATAGGAAATCCAAACATTCGACAAGATTAAATTTAAAAACCACTTCTTCGACTCACTTTTATACCTCAAAAGAAACTGGTGCTTTTTGTTGAGTTAATTTTCGTAAAGTCATGTACCGAGTATAACCATCAACAAGTTTAAATCCATTTCTAGTGACTAGAATTGGTTTATCTATCATTTGGTGCTCCTTATAAAAAGCAATGATTTGTTCTATTTTCTCCTCTTTAGGTGGATTCTGCTTAAACTCCTGAGGAATTTTAATAGCATTCATCGGTATTATAGCAACTGTTCCTTCAGGATAAATTTGATCTTTCTTCAGTTTTTCGGGAATTAAGTTGATTGTAAAGGTAATTACCCCTATTTCCCCAGGACAATCCTCGATTGAAAAATCCAAATAAGGCTCTCCATCAACCACATACCTGTGTTGGTGAAATTCTCCTTGTGTGACTCCTAATTTATTAAACTGTTTTTGATTCATAAATACCGTATAGGTAATTTTTTTACTTTTAGGTAAGCCTTTTGGTGCATCCGCAGCCCCAGCTTCTTCTAAGTCAAACGAAAACCCTACTCGACTCTTCCGTAACTTACCGGTCGGCTTTCCCGTAAGCGAAATTAAATGCGGCATAAAAATTAACTCCTTTACATCAAACTTGTCACTTAGTATAGCATGACTATTATATTTCCCACTATTTTTTGGCGTCATTCTATATCAGTGTATTCACTTATTAATAATGTATACATAATAGATAATAACATATTACAGTTCCTTTAAAATGAGGATTTTTTACTGTATACACAAACTTGAAAATTAGGTTTTTAGATGATAATATAATAAAAACCGTATACACTAAAGGAGAGGTTACAATGAATATCTCACGTTTTAACGTAGACTTTGGAAACAGCATGTATATGAATCTAATCGATGGATATTATTTTGAAATCCCTACAAATGTAGTCGAGCTTTCAGAAGAAAAGGCAGCTGGGTATTTCACATCTAATATCGATGATCCAGAAGAGCTTTTAGAAAGACTTTTAATCTCTACTACAATCGAGGGAAAAGAACGTTTTTTCTTAGTTGGTGAAATTGCAGAAAAAGAAGTCTTAGGAAACAACCACATCAAGAAATTACATAATAAAGTTGAATCTCACATCCCTTTAGTTACATTCCTTGCAGCAACAGCTTATTACCAAGCTATTAAAGGTGAAAAAAGTGATAACGAAGTAACGATCGAATATTTTCAAACGATGCTGCCAATTTGGCTTCTGAAGAAATTAAACAAATTCAGTGAAATGCAAGAAAACATGGCCTCGCGCTTTTCCGGAGAACATCAAGTAAAAATTCTCACTTTCGGAATGGAAAAAGAAATCAAAATAGAAGTGAAGGCATCTAAATGTCGAGTTGAGTCTGAAGTTGCAAGGTGGGCAATTAAAAAGAATTTCGATCTCGAAGATAACAAGGAAGCTGAACAATTCAAAAATTATGATGTCGTATTAGTAGATTTAGGCGGAGGAACGGACGACCTAGTACTATTACCCGCCGGCTTAAAGGCTCCAAAAAACCGTGATTCTTTCGATTACTTCACGAATGTTCCATTCCTTAGCCATTTAGAGGACTTACGTAAAAGTAAGTTAATTGAGCACTTCGAAGAAGTAAGAGCGCTTGAAAAATTCATTTATACGAATATCAATAAATCAAAGCTTGAGCGCCGTGACGGAAACACAGGTAAAACATATGATCTAACGGATACGATAAAAAAATCATTGAAAGAATATGCAACCATTAAAATCACTCAAAGCGAAAGTGCGTTTCCAGCTCCAAAAGACAGCGTTTATAAATACGTCTATATTGGCGGTGTGGCTCCTGTGATCGAGGAAGCCATTCAAGAAGTAGCTGAAGAACGTTACGGCCGTGAGATCGCGGAAACAAATCACATCGTTCACCCTGAAGCACGAAAAGTAAATTTATTCGGCCTAGAAATTCTTAGCCGTGCTGAAGAAGCAAAAAGAAATCAATCCCAATCCGTTGGGTCTAGGTAAGAACAGATGGAACGAAAACCGGTTTTCAATTGTCGGACAAGTCAGATGTCCGATGAAATGTATAATTACGTTGAAAAACGCCTAAAGCAAATGCCGGATAAGTCTTTTCGATCTTATGCTTTTGAGTTGATTGAACGGGATATGAACGAAGATAAAGACAAAAAAACGATGTATGATTTAATGAAAGAAATGAAAGCACAAATGGAAAGAGAATTTAAAGAGCTCAGCAAAAAAATCGATCAAAAAATTTTTGCTGTGGCCAACGAGCAGCAAGCCATTCAATTTCAAGAAAAGCAGGATATAAAAGAAGGTGATCTAGCCACCGAGGAAGTAACTGGATCCATCGATGAGGAATATGATATAGATTTTTAATCCCTTTAATTGAAAAGCCTTTTTCAAAAGGGCTTTTCTCTTGCCCTTTTGCAGCTGCTACTTCTTCAATAAGTTTTTTCCCACTGCCTTTTCGGATTTCTTCCATTAGAAAGTTGTCTCTGCGTTCAATTGCGTTATTTAATTTTCTTCTCAAATACTCGAAACATTTTTTCCCGATCTTCTTCCACGGCTACCTCAACAGCTTGGCTCACAATCTCTTTTAATTCACGCCTTGTCAAACGCAATTCATCTGTCTGAACGCTTGGGTTTGCGAAGTGTTTTTCTTTGATAGATCCGTTGATACAACTACTTTTATAGCGTTTACAAACGGGACATGATCCCCTAACAACTTCTTCAACTCTCTGAACTTCTTAAAATCACGTTCATTACTTAACTAACAGGTTCTTTTTTGGGTGCTCTTTCTATTACTTTGATCACTCTTTTATATCGCTTTTGTGTCTCCTCAAATTCTTCTCGAAATGCCTGCATCACTAACACACGTGCTACACCATTTGCAGTACGAACTAAAACAATATCTCCTTGTTGAATTGGCTCTTTTCTCAAAAATTTAGGTATATGCCAATTGTACATTTTCTTGGTATATAATTTTATAATTCCGTCCTTTTTGCTCAAAACATGAAAAGCAGCTATCGTATTATTTTCCATCATTATCCCCCTTATTTCACATAATCATTTTTAGTTACCCTATTTCTACTTTCGATACTCATATAAAAAATCATTTTATTATAAGTTAAACTAATATGATATAGATTTATGTGAAAAGCCTTTTCCAAAAAGGCTTTTTTTCTTGCTCTTTTGCAGCTGCTACTTCTTCAATCAATTGCTTTTTTTCCTCTCGGACTTTCTGGATTTCTGCCATTAAAAAGTTATCCCGGCGCTCAATCGTATTATCAAGTTTCTTCTCAAACAGTTGAAACATGTTTTCTCGATCCCTTTTTATGGCCTCTTTTACAGATTGGGTCACAATCTCTTCTAATTCACGCCTTGATAAATGCAATTCATCCGTATAAACGTTAGGCGACTTTAAGGCATTTTTCTTTGATAAATCCGTTGATGAAACAGCTTTTACAGCGTCTACGAACGGAACCTGATTTCCTAGCATTTTCTTTAACTCCCTGAACGCCTTAAAATCGCGCTCATAGTAAATACGTTGGTCTTTGACATTACGTTGAAAGGTATATCCCTCTTTTTCTAATTCGATTGACCATCTCCTTAATGTTGAGGTTGTAATTTCAATATCTGCTGCAACGTCCTTCGCAAAATAACCAAATTCTTCAGCGTTTTTCACCGCGTTCACCTCTTTTCTTTATAGTAATAATTCGTCAGATGAGCCAAAAAACCTTTTCCGTTAAACTACTAATCCAACAGTAGCATTCATACCATATTTTTACATTTATTTAAAATACATGTTTTACACATACTAAAATGGGTGATGAAATGTATGATACAGCTTTTTATCAGAAATTCTTAAATACTGAATTTGGAATTGTATTTCTATTAGTAACTGGAATAGGCTTTAATATTTTATTGTGTTGGTGGTTCTGTAAAATAGATGATAAACAGAAAACAAACTCTCATGATATAGGTTCAGGTAGTTCTGAAGTTTCATCTGAGTCAAGTTCAAGTGGTACAGGTGAGGATTCAACAGCAACCAATGGTTCCAGTTCTTCTAATATTGGTTCAGGCAGTAGTTCTAATGGTTCTTCAAGTAGTTCAAGTAGTTCAAGTGGTGCTGGTGCGGTTGCAGTATCAGCCAATTCTTCTAGTTCTTCTAGTTCTTCTAGTTCTTCTAGTTCTTCCAATAGTAGTGGTTCTTCTTCAAAATAACGTGTCGCTGGAGGCGATTAACTTTTACTTAATGCGGGTACCACAACATCGCTATCAAATTTAAATTTTATCCACACTCAAAACGCAATTTTGGACTTCTTGTAGCATTTATCGTTTTGGGGATGACCTGTTTCATATGGCTGTCCCCCTAGGATATAAAAAGGTGGTATTGGATGAATAAGAGAATAGTCAAAGGGATTTTTGTAGCAGCTTCCACACTTTCGCTTTTTAATGGAGTGTTGATAGGTTTTCATCTTATGTTTTATCCAAATGTAGGTTTTCCTGAGTCGGAAGGCTGGAAGTCCATGCTTTTTTATTTTGGGTATGGCTTATGGTCACAGTATATCGCATTGCATTTTTTTAACGAACAAGGCGATCAAGAGGAAAGTAATTAAGTTGTTAAAACAAACCTTTCCCCTTCTTTTGGGGTGTGAAGGCTGTAACGTATGTTATTCGCTTTTGCTGGCAGGACCCAATAAGGGAAAGTTATGTTCAAAGAACCCTTGAAGATTTGGCCCGAATTCCTTATTGAATTCGGGTTGTTGTGCTGCACAGTTTGTGTCTTCACTTACCGAAAATCCGAGCAATGAATCCTTTTTTTAGTTTTTTTCTGCTTCTATTTCTGATTTAATAGCTTCTATTTCCTCCTTAGCAGCAGCCACTTCTTTTTTAGTGGATTCCATATTTTCCTTGGCCATTAATAAAAGCTGTTCGTCTTTCTGTTCCAGCTTCTTTACCACGGCAGCGGATACTTCAGAGACCATTTTATCTAAACGGTCAGTTAAACCTTTTATCTCGTTCTTCCTCATATTTAGACTTTTCGTAAACGTTCAACTAAAACGCGGATCAGTTCGGATTATTTTTCTATGGTTTTGTCTTGCTGGTCCATTCTAGCCGTTATATCTTGTTCAAAACGCGTTATGTCAGAGGGTAGTCTTGTATCGGAAGGAATTATACCTTTACTTTTATATATTGCTACAATAGACTTTGCAGCCGCTTTAAGGGTTATGCCCGAAAGCCTTTCTATTTGTTCCGTATCGTCCATAACGCTAAAACGTCTATACAACGTCTGAACATACGGATACCTGAACTCAATCACAACGAGTTTGATAGTATGATAGACAGACTTTCAACCTCATAATTTTCACAGGGGTTAGTCTGTCTACCAGCCGTATTCCTGTCCTCGAAGCCCGAGTATGAAAACCCTCAAAACCTAAGTCAAGCATTATCAGCTAAATAATGGAAAGATTGTTGGTATGATAAGAGGAAAAGATTTGGGATTGGCGAGATCAGGGAGGGAGAGAGTGTCAGCGTGGATGAAATAGATGTGAAAGTTAATCAAGTCATAAAGAAAAATAGAAGAGGCACTGAATACATCGAGGCTAATGGTGAAATTATCTCAAAGCGATGCAGTGGTTGTGGTGAAATGCTGGAGTTGGAACACTTCCCTAATTTAAAGGCAGGTTTAGGCGGTACGCGTAGCAAATGTAGACCATGTCTTGTTGAATATGGGAAAAGGTACAATGAGAAAAGACCTGTGTACACCAAAAGGTACTATAAGAAACATGGGGAACAGGTACGTGAACGTGCTAGGGAGTATTATGCTAAGAAAAACGGGAAGCTAAACACAAAATAACCCCGTACCAACTTTATTATTCTAGGAGGTTTCAGTATGTTGGTTCACGGTACAAAGAACGGTATTTCTGGTTGGTTAAATTACTTCGATGGGGTACTAATTGGTGAAAAGATGCTTGTACAATGTATTCTAGAGGAATTGGCGGCTAATAAAGGCAACGCAGTCGGCGACATTATGTATTGTCCCTTAGACGGCAATCACTTGGCAGATCCGGTTTCCGTCCGGCTAATCATTGAAGAAATGCTTGATGAGTTCATATTCTTTGGAAAAGTGCCGGAGATTCCGCAGCTACCTCCTGGTTTCAAAGGGTAAATAAAAAATAACCCCTGCACCAGCTTATTTACAGCTAATACAGGGGCGGGCCTTCCTGAATATGTTTACTACTGTAACTTGGCATGTACAATAAGTATTCCCCTGCAAACCCACAGGGGCGGAGACATTTAGGTGTACTAAATACTGTACCGGGAACCCGAATTCTATTCATGGCAAAATAAAACCCCGTACTAGCCTTTAAGCTTAATACGGGGCCTGCAATCGTTGCTTGGTACGATTGGCAGAGCAAGCCGGATATCTTAATCCTCGTTTTGGGTATGTTCGGCTTGGCGATAGACACAAACTCGACAAAACTCGTAAGACAAGGGTAAAGGATGGAGATTTTTGGAGTGATTTTCTCTAAAAAATACTACCTGGCCCTTGCCTGGAGAATAGCTATTTCATTTTGTAACTTTAATTGGAGGTTTTTTCTTTTAAGGGGGCTTATATGAGTAAAGAAAATTATTGTTTGTATTGTCAGAGAAGATTCCCACAGATTGAATGGCTAAAACCTCTTCATAATTGGACTAATGGTGAGCTGGAAGGATATTATTGTGAGCAGCACCATTACCAGGTAAAAGCTTTCAATGACCGTCAAAAGAAAGCCTATGAAGATTACAAAAAAAATAAACAAGACCTTCACTAAAATGCGTTCTGGTTAGTTAGTATTTTTAAGGAATTTTTTTGTGTAAAATGCGTTTTAGAAAGGAGATGTTTTGATGGGTTTCGAAAAGATGTTTTCAAAAATCTTTTATAAAGAGGTATCTAAGTATGTAGATCAACGAGCAAAACAGAAGAAAAAAGACCGTGAAATCAATAAGATTCATACTGAAAAGCATCAACAAAATCAAAAAATTCACGATGAGAAAGTGAGGATTTTTCAAGATAAAATAGACATCGCAGATGATTACCTCCAAAAAGAAGTTAATATCCTATACGAATTTAAAAAGAACGAAGCAGTGATTGAAAGGTTCTTTACCAAAAATCATTGGTTGAAAAGTGTTCAACAAAGAAGTCCACGTGCTAATTTTTCTTTAATAACACTGACAACTTTTCAGAGAGAGGATCTATTAAAAAAATTACAATTAACGCCTAGGCTATATGTACAACAAGATCTCTATACTCTTGGAAAACCGACGAGAGATACAACACTTGAATTTATTATACTCAACACTCCCACCATCAAAAAGTTATCGGCATTACAAGACCTAAAAGGGTATCGTCTTTATATCACAACTCATATCGCTAGCAGAAAACAAGGAACTCGTACTATTTGTTTTGGTTTACTTATAAAAGATGATGCTAAACAACCATTTTGACTTTAAGCTATAAGGGCTCCTTTGTTCACTTTCCGAAAAGCCGAGCAATGAAGCCTTTTTTTTCTGTTTTTTCCGCCTCTCTTTCTGCTTTAATAGTTTCTATTTCCTCTTTAGCAGCAGCCACTTCTTTTTTAGTGGATTCCACTTCTTCCTTTGCCATTAATAAAAGCTGTTCTTCTTTCTTTTCCAGCTTTTTTACCACGGCAGCAGATACTTCAGCGACTATTTTATCTAATCGTTCATTAAACCTGTTATCTCGTTCTTCTTCATATTTTGATTTTTCGTTTAGACGTTCCATTAAAACGCGGATCAGTTCGGATTGTTTTTCTATGATTTTGTCTTGCTGGTCCATTCTAGCCGTTATATCTTGTTCAAAACGCGTTATGTCAGAGGTTAGGGTTGTATCGGAAGGAATTATACCTTTACTTTTATATATTGCTACAATCGACTTTTCAGCCGCTTCAAGGGTTATGCCAGGGCGGTTTCGCTGCTTTATAAGTTCTTTGAACATCATAATGTTTGTTCGGTATAATTACGGTTTCCTTTTTCGTCTTTATGGAAGGTATAGCCGTTTTGTTCCAGGAGCCGCGCATACTTGGTTACGGTTTGTCTTTCTATACTAGATAATCAGCTACTTCCCCCGGAGAATAAAGCCTTTCTATTTTTTCCGTATCGTCCATAACGGAAAAAAAACCTTTCCTCTTTGAATTACAATTAGGATTATAACATTATATCTAAAATGAATCTTTTCCTTCTTCTTATTGTGGATAGAAACATCCAAAACTTAAAATTGTTAGCCTTACTATAGGTTGCCTAATCAATAACAAAATGAGCAAATTTATGTATAAAATTTTTAAAAAGGACAACAATGAAAGTATATTACAATCCTAATAACAGAACTCCGCCTTTACCACTGTTTGAGAATAATATTCTAAAAGTTGACGACGCAATATGATACAAATGCCAAAAAGAATAATATAATTTTAGTTATCACTTTGATATTAGCGTTTTTTGTACCTTATAATTAATTTATAGAAAAAAGGCCTATGCACTTATCTAGTACATAGACCATTATCACGAATGGTGGTGATTAAATGGACAAAGATACAGTAATTGCGGTCTGCGCTCTTTTAACTGTTATTATCTCTATCATCAACTTAGCAGTTTAATTTTATGGCTTGAAGTGTTGAGGGACACTTTAAGCCTTTTTATTTATATTAATATTATGCGGTTTTTTCGTCATTTTTGCAATTTTAGTACTTATTCTTTACTTATTTTGCGGTTCTGGTGGGGTATCCCCCTTGCTACTAAACAGAATCGTCTAAAACTTTTAACTTTTAGACATTTGTAAAAAAAGGTGTACGTAAAATTTGATATTACAAAAATGTTACTGATATTTAAATAATTTTACAAATTGGTATATTATGTTACAATTGGAAATATATTAATAGATTAGAGGAGATGGTCTTATGAAAGTATTAAAAAGGAATGTCGTTGTGTTTTTTGTCTTGCTAATGGGGCTATCTTTTATTCCTATTTCCGCTGATGCAGCCGTCAGTAAGACATGGCCAGTCAGACCAGACAGCATTGGAGATTGGTCTGGCTGCACTATTGAGAACCATCAGGGTGGGACTATATCCATACGCCTCTTCCAACAGGGTATACATAGTGGTCAAAAAGCATATACAAAATGGACTTTAGAAAATGCTAATACTGGTAAGGTAGTGAGGACCCAATATGTGAACGGTGATTTTAACTCTACACTTAGCATGACTAGTATACCAGCAGGTGATTATACTCTGACATGGAGATCTGAGACTAATAATGATACAGAGGGTTGGTATTATGTTGTTAGCAACGGAGGTAGTATTTGGTAAGTAATATCTAAACTTGAAAATTTGTGACTATAAATAAAAAAGATGTATAGGCCACTTCAAATGTGGCTCTATACATCTTTTTTATTTATTTAGGTTTTTCCATTGAAGAAGCGATTTCAATTAGCTTTTCCTTAGATAGTCTTGAACTGAAAATTGTAATTACTGTTCCATCCTGTATCCAACTTAAAGTTCCACCTTGTACATCTTTTTCCTTTTCAGTTGGTGTTAAGGCATGAAAAACACCCAACATATCTTTAATCTTTACAGTTTCGCCATAATCATCTAATTCTTTGAAATCATTTTTTGCTTTAGTTTCGGTTATAGAAACTTTTAAAAACGTATCTGTTTTATCTAGATAATTCAAATGAACAAAATTTACTTTATTAGACTCATTTTCAGGGTTTTTAATTTCCAATACCCATTCTTTTGATATGTCTTCAGAAGGCAATAAAAGATTAAAATCAGTTGATTTTTTAATTTTGTTTAACTTAGCAATATTCTCTTTAGTTGAAAATTGAGCATCTGTAATTTGTGTTAAGCAAGTTAAAGCTATAATTAAAGATGAAAATAAGACAAAAAAATATTTCTTTTTTGATATTCGCATTAAACTCCTCCTGGACTAATTTTATATACCTTAGGATTCTTATAATTATTATTTTATATTCAACAAATCGTTTAAAAGCAAATAATAATGGCAATGGAACAATACTTTTTGTTACCTGGGCTATGTCTTTTTAATGTAAAATCACAGTAAGCAAATAAGGAGGAAACAACTATCATCTAAGTTGAGGTTCACACTATATTCATGCTTCTTCTCTGTATTGGTTCATTTCTTAAAAATTTCATAAAAAACAGTCATTAGGCTGTTTTTCTTTATACTTACTTTTCACCCTTTCTATCTTTTAGTACAATCTCCAGTTTATATAATGTATTAGTTATTTTCATATTTAGAAGATGCAACTTTTTAGCCTTTCCATTTTCCTGACACACCTTATAAGACGCATTTGTTGAAAATATATAACTTTTAGACGCCGTTTTTTTTGAAGCAGATGTAGCTTTGAAATAAAGATTGATCAAAATGAATTCTTTTCTTGTGATTTAGTAGCTGGATACCGCCATTGTTCGGTATAGCGTATTTCAGAGGGCGCATTTTTACTCAACACCACTCACCCCATCGATGGATGGTACATTGGCTTTTCCTATGTTCTACTTTAGACCCGTACGTTCGGAAGTTCGTCAGTCCCTTCTGGTGGAACATTCTCACCTTGTCTAGTTTTTCATCCATGCGGTCTATCCATCAGCATACCTTTTCCATAGGAATGGCTTCAGCCTTCGTTCAACCGAATCCACCTGTGCTTCATACCCCATGACCTGACAATCATGACGCACGCAGGAGTATTGATGGGATAGTTTCAGGAAACATAGTTCCATCATACCTATCCTCCGTTGTAAAGTTGAAGTTAATCAAGTAAACTTCCTGTATTTCACGCTACAAAGCGCTTATAACAGAACTTGTCGCGTACCCCTTTAGTAAAACAAGGGGGAAAAACTAAAAGATATACTACTTGCCTTTAAGGCAACCTAAACCACGTTTGTAAGGGACTATAGTTAAAACATAATCAGATGTTATTGGCATTGAAAAAGGATCTTCCCGACAGGAAGATCCTTTTTATGCTATTTATGTTTATAATACTTAGCTAACTCAACTTGAATACCTTCTATTTCATCGCTAATTAAATGAGGTGCTGTTCCACCGATATTTGGTGCGTCTATTTTTAATACAACTCTGTCCATCTTAAAATTCTCATCCGTTTTTCGTTCACCGACCATGATAAACATATCTAGTTCTATCCAACCTTCATATGTATCCTTACCTTTAGTGGATTTAAGTTTATCCATAAAATAAACCTCGTTTACCTTCATAGGGGTAACAAGCATTTCTCTCCCGTATTGATCTTTAACAATCTTGTTTAATTTCGGTTCAATAATAGCCGATAAAATGTCCTGTGTTGTGAAATACCCGTCTACTCTTTCTGGAATAGCTTCTTTTGCATTAGCAGTTACACTAGTGGAAAACACAATCATTGTTACAAAAGATAATATAATTAACTTTTTCATTAGAATCACCTCGTTTTTTTTGGATATTTTAGTTTTCCTTTATTTTAAAAGTTAATTCATCCTAAACATGGCCTTTAGACATGAATACTCTATAACATGGAGCTTCTGTTCATGCAAAGGTTGATGGCGGAAAAACTGCAATGGAATTAGCAATAGAACAAGGAAACAATCAAGTAGCTGAACAATTACGACAGTATGTTGAACCAGCCTAATACCTTAATAAAATTTCCCTTGTTTCACGAATGGACGCTTTAATTGAACAAGTAGCTAAAAGGATCTTCATTGGAAAATCCTTTTTTCAGTGCCAATAAGAATCATTGTGTAAATTAGATTTGTAATAAGAAGACTAATCAGTTCTGTGTTATTGTCATGAAATGCAGCAGTATGGTAGAGCTGTGTGACCGTTGCTATCAAATATATTCGTTTTAGCTTTATTATTTAAAAGTAGTTCAATGACTTCTAAATTCCGTTTTCCTGCACTTGCTGCATGAAGAGCTGTATTTGAAGGGATATATTCTATCTTAGAATGTGAAACGGCATTAAAATCTGCATTGTAATTTAATAGGACTAGTACACAATCCTTATTACCAAAATGCGACGCAAATCCAAGAGGAGTTAATCCTTGCTCATTTTCAGCATTCACTAAGGCTGGGTAAGAAATAATTGCTTTTTTCAATGCATTAGCATCATTTGTTTCGATAGCTTGAAATACTTCACTCACATTTGCACTCATATTAAATCCTCCATTAAAATTTTTGTATTTATACAATTTCTTTTCCCTAACAAAATTGCCTTTTTCTTTATACAATTATTTAAAATTTCGAATATTCAATTGAACAAAACCCCAAAATATCTTATGAATACTCTATACAAATCTAGGTTACATAAACATCGTTATAGAATCAGCTGGAAGATCCTTTTCGCTGCTTGTTCGTTAGTTCAACAGACTCTATTTTTCCTTTACGTTAACAATGATGCTTCCAATTCCTCACCAAAATGAACTTCTAATCGCCACAAACCTGTTTCTGGCAGCTTTATCGAAGAGGGCATTGTATGATCGGCTCCATAAAGTGGTGCTAATGATGATTGTCCTTGAGGAATTTCAAAAACGTTTAGTGATTCTCCTGATTTTTTACTTATACCAACAATCATTATTGGCTTTGTTAATGTTTCTTTATCTCCCCAAAACATCCAAAAGTATTTATTAGGTTTACCCACAATAAATGAATTATCAGGATCAGGTTGTTGTACTCCTAATTTTCCGTTATTTTCTATGCTAAAAACAAATTCACCTTTATCTCCTTTATCAGTAACAACGATTTCTCTGGTCAACGTCGGACTTACTTTCCAATCCTCTTGTTTTACTGTTTCTGTCTCATTCGAACAGCCCACTAAAACAAACAAAAATAAAAGAATACAAGAAGTAAACCATTTCAATATTCATCCCCCTTTTTCCCCATTTATAAAGACGATGTTTTTCTCTGCCTTTGTTAATTATTTCAACCAATTCACATACAATTCCTTTTTGACTAACCTCTCTCTTTATTCCAATATCCTCAAGTATCAAATGAATACTCTATACAAATCTAGTTAACATAATACTAATTCCTATTTTTGTTTGTACTTGAAATACATCCAAATCATCTCCTTACTTATTATGTCGCCCGAACTACCATATATGTCGCACAAATTACTGTTTTCGGACGCCTAATAGATAATAAGAACGACTTAACGTTTTCGCGCACCTTACCATGTATGCCGCGTAACTTGCCATTTTCGGACGTTTCTTTTCATAATAAGAAGAAGGAAAAGAATCTCTTTCAATAGAATGTTATAATTCTAATTGTAATTTAAAGTGAAAGGGGGATTTTTAACGTTATGGACGATACGGAACAAATAGAAAGGCTTTATTCTCCTGGAGAAGTCGCGGATTATCTAGGTATAGAAAGGCAAACCGTAACCAAGTATGCGCGGCTGCTGGAACAAAACGGCTATACCTTCCATAAAGACGAAAAAGGAAATAGAAATTATACCGATTCAAACATTATGATGTTCAAAGAACTTATAAAGCAACGGAACCGCCCTGGCATAACCCTTGAAGGGGCCGCAAAGTCAATTGTAACAATATATAAAAGTAAAGGTATAATTCCTTCCGATACAACCCTAACCTCTGACATAACGCGTTTTGAACAAGATATTACAGATAGAATGGACCAGCAAGACAAAACCATAGAAAAACAATCCGAATTGATCCGTGTTTTAGTGGAACGTTTAAACGAAAAATCTAAATACGAAGAAGAACGAGATAAAAGGTTTAATGAACGGTTAGACAAAATAGTCGCTGAAGTATCCGCTGCTGTGGTAAAGAAGCTGGAACAGAAAGACGAACAGCTTTTATTAATGGCCAAGGAAGAAGTGGAATCCACTAAAAAAGAAGTGGCTGCTGCTGTGGAGGAAATAGAAACTATTAAAGCAGAAAGAGAAGCAGAAAAAACAGAAAAAAAAGGCTTCATTGCTCGACTTTTCGGAAAGTGAACAATGACGCCCTTATTTTGTTTTATTATATTCCTCATACGCTTTCTTTTGACGGTCATTGAAAGCTTTAACTTGATAATAATGCTGCTCACAAAAATATCCTTCAAGATCCACATTGGTCCAACTATAAAGAGGTTTTAGCCATTCAACCTGTGGGAATCTTCTCTGACAATACAAGCAATATTTTTCTAAACTCATATAAACTCTCCCTTAAATGGTTTAAAGAAACCCCCGGTTCTCGTTACAAAACAAAAATTGCTATTCTCCAGGAAAGGGCCAGGTAGTATTTTTCAGAGAAAATTACTCCAAAAATCCCCACTCTTTACCCTTGCCTTACGAATTTTGTCGCGTTTGTGTCTGTCCATTATCTTCTATAG
Organism: Bacillus sp. 220_BSPC; assembly: GCF_001054655.1. NCBI lineage: Bacteria > Bacillati > Bacillota > Bacilli > Caryophanales > Bacillaceae > Bacillus > Bacillus sp. 220_BSPC. Next base: position 4,147 of record NZ_JVPL01000148.1, on the reverse strand, counting down.
AGAGCATTAGTTAATGAACCAATGAAGGAGGAAAAAACGGTTGCTGTAGAATGTTATAATCCTAATTGTAATTAAAAGAAATGGTATTTATAACGTATAAACAGTATAGATCAAATAGAAAGGCTTTATTCTCCTGGGGAAGTCACAGATTATATAGGTATAGAAAGACAAACCGTAACCAAGTATGGAACAAAACGGCTATAACTTCAAGAAAGACGAAAAAGGGAACCGTACTTATACCGATTCAAACATTATGATGTTCAAAAAACTTATAAAGCAACGGAACCGCCCTGGCATAACCCTTGAATCTGCCGCAAAGTCAATTGTAGTAATATATGAAAGTAATTCTGTATTCCCTACCGATACACTTATACCCTCTGATATAACGCGTCTTGAACGAGCTGTAACGGATAGAATGGACCAACAAAACAAAACCATAGAAAAGCAATCCGAATTGATCCGCGTTTTAATGGAGCGTCTTAAAAAAAATCTAAATATGAAAAAGAACGAGATAAAAAGTTTAATGAACGATTAGATAAAATAGTCGCTGAAGTCTCGCAGCGGTGATAAAACAACTGGATCAAAAGAAAATCATTGCTCATAAACCTTAATAAAATCTCCATTTTCATTGTGTAACTATTTTTCCGAGAATAGTTACTTTTTTTATGTCATGATTTAGTCGTACTGTGAGCTATAAGTTTGTTTCTTGAATAACCATCAATTGTAAAAGCCATATTAATCAATAGCCAAAGTTCCATAAACTTACATTTCCCACTACTAAAAACAACTTTATCCAAAGCCAACCTGTTGATAATTTCATAAACGCAATTATTTGTTCCAAAAGTGTCCTTTTCTGAACACATCACTGTTCTAATACCTAAAATTTTCAAACGTACAAATTTGAAAATTCTGTACGAATTCCTTCTTGGATTCGGGTTGTTGTGCTGCACTATACATCACACATCAATTAGTAAGAAGTTCTACAATGTTTCTTAATATTTGATAATCACCGGATTTAATCTGACTCATAATGTCTTTGAATCGTAAAGTTAAAAATTCTTCCACATCCAAATGAAGGTCAGGATAAAGCTCGTGCAAATCATGAAGAAGTACTTCCCCTCTAAGTACATGTTGCTTTTCTATTTTTACACTTATATACGTATATTCCTCTTTCTTTGTATTTCTTTTTTTGAAATGCTGTTTTAAATCCTCTATATTTAATTCTTTTTTCTCCTGAAGGTAATGGTTAATTTCAAGGTCTGAATCGATCTCATCTTTTTGAATACTTCTAATCCATTTAGCCAATGTGTCAAGATTCATTCCTCGATCAATTTGACGAAGGAAATCTAAATAGAACATATAAATTAATTCCTCTAAAGTAAAAATATTATCTACTTCATCCTCAATAATCTCGTTAATGGTCCCTACGAAAACCTGTGCGCGCTTTAAATCGTAAAGAGGAACCTTTATATTCAACCGAGCATGCTTTGACTCAAACAATCGGTGTATGAGACTACCGGCATGATCGATAACACCATTATTTATTAGGTCTAAACGGCTGTACTTTCTCACGCGTTAAATGCCCCCCTTTCTCGATATAACGTAATACAGAGAATACGACCCCGTGAAGAGTTTTCCTTTCGGATACATTCCATTCAATAGAGAGACTAGTCAACAACCCTTTTTCAATTTGATTTGGTTTAACCGTTTTATGTGTTTCCGTGTTCTTGTATGTAGAGGGTTTCCCTAATATTTCAGGATGTCTTAATCCAAACCTGACAAGCATTGTGAAAAATTGTGTGATACTTTCTGCTTGTAATTCGTTTTTTAAAGACTGATACAACCGCCTGAATTGCCTATTTTCATCTTCAGTCACAGGAAATTTCATGGGAGCAGATTTATCAAATCTTGTTTTTCGATCACCAGAAGAGCTTTTAGAATGAACATTTGAAGGTTTTTTTAAGGGTTCCTTGTTTGGATCTATCAATAATGGAGCAATCGGTTTGTGTTTCATCTTCCTTCCCCCCGCTTCTGTTTTATAAATAAATTAGTAATTTCCGAGAATCACAATCCCATAATTCTACTCAATTTAATGTATGAGGTAGGGGGGAGGAGTAGACCACGTATAAATCAAAATCATAAAGGCCATAATGGTACTACAAAACCATGTATAGGAGAGATTGAATAATGGCCAAACAAAAGTTAGATAAAGAACTAGCATTAAAGATTGCAAAGGCTGGTAAAAAGGCTGCTAAAGAGTTGGGGGCAGTACCCAATAAGAAGCCTCACAAATAAAATGAAGTAGTATCTTAGAGTCAGAATGCTATAATTCCATAACAACATTCAAAAAAGCACCTGAAATAAGGGTGCTCTTTTCCACTGATCATTCTTATTTTTTTTCTAGACTTTCCAATCGCTTATAAGTTTCAATATGAGCTCTTCCAACATAAGGACTCTCTTGTGTTCTACAGACGTCAAAACAATCGACTAGATCTTGCTCATCTACAATTGGCCGATGTTTAAAACTCCTGAAAAATTCAAATAAACAGAGCTCACAAATACTAAACTTCACAATATCCTCATCAAAAGGACTCGCATAACCAAAGTAGACTTGCATGTTATGAAATAAATTCCCTAAAAAATCAGAGACCTCTTTCTCTTCATGAACACGACCGCATCGATTACAGTGAAACGTACTTTTCACAAATTCCATCCTATCACTCCATTTCCATCATTTCGACTTTTTGCTTCTTTGTTTGGTTTTTCATCCTTTTTAATCGAATAAATTGTGTTTCTTGCTAACTTGGTTTTCTCTTGAATCCCCAGGATACTTTGACCAGATTTTAGTAGCCGGATAACTTCATCATAGATAATTTTTTGCTTGACCGGTTGCACCTGCATGATATTTTTTGAGCCACCTTTATAAATTCCCTTTTGTTTCGCAAGCGCAATACCTTCACTTGGCAGTCAGAAACAAGCTGGCCGATCCCTTCAAGCTCCTTATATTTCCGAGTGTCCAGAATCGGCATATTCAAGACCACAATGTCTATTTCTTTATCAAGCATATTTTTCCATTCATCCTGAATTTCTTCTTTATTACGGCCGAGGTTCCGGAATGATTTTATATTGAAAAGTACTAGGCAAACTAATTTTAATTCCTTCGATAAATGCTTCAGCTGCTTTTTTATTATCAAAGGAAACCTCGTTTCCTTCTTCCTCCATTCCCGTACTCAAAAATCCATGCTCTTTCCCATCTGAATCAAATGCTTTAACTATGTATTTCATTTTGATCCCCCCCATTGAACACCCTTTTTGAACACTTGCCACCTATTGACTTTACTAAGAAAAGCGAGTTTTTCGCAAGTCTTTTTTGGAAATTTTCCCATGTTTGATTAAAATGCTTGGATGGCCAATGAACATTTGATTTAACCAGCGAAAAAGACTTAATTTAGAAAACAACAGATACATTAAGACAATGGTAATGATTCCTGCAATAGTCTGTCCAATTTCGTTGGTCTTGATAGGACTGACGGACAACGTGACAACAAACACAATAGCCGCCAAATCAGGCGGGGTCAACTGAGCCAGTACAGTCTTTCCCATACACCGCAGGGCCAAAATCACTAGACCAAAAAGCAGAATTACCTTCCCGATAAAAGTAAACATTTTTACAAGGCTCATCTCTATGCTTCTTAATAAAAAGACAAATCCTATTCTGCCACAAACCATGAAAACATACTTAGCAAGGTAGACAGCTTGTATACCAATTGAAGGACCATAAACTTCAAGTCAAGTTATCAATCGCCTTATGAAATAAGTTATTTATTAAAATAGTAAAATCAACCGGTCGAAGGTGTATTGAAATGAAATCATTCAAAATGGTTCCATTCCTTACCTATTCGATGGCCTTGCCATTATAGATGTAATGATTCCAATCATACAAATTGTTAATCCAGAAAAAAGAAAAGCTTTTAACTCTAACATTTTAAACGCCGACGTTACAATTAGACCATCTATTATGAAAATAACGACCCCTATATTTACGGACATAGCTTTCGATATAAATTGGGCTAACAAATCGGTTCCTCCGGTACTTACCTCATATCGAAGCATGATCCCTACTCCAATTCCAATCAATCCCCCTCCT